>JAZNGO010000001.1:0-1696 GCA_045576515.1 Candidatus Nanosyncoccus sp.
TACGACCGATAGGGTAGCTCATTCGCATTAAGAAAACCACCGCAAGACAACTAACACACCAAAAAACCAAGGCAAGGTAACACATCCTCTTATCACACCGCCTAGTTACAGTTTGGTAACTAAATATTTAGCACCGTCAACACCTACATTTCTACGTATTCGCGCAATACGTCCCGCCAGTTTCTAACTTCGTCACCACAGCTACATTTCTATTATTAGAACTTTTTACCGGTTTGCCATCTTCGCACATAGCTTCAACAAATACAAACCAATCCGTTCCTCGGTCCTCAAAGTTGCCGCCAGTCAAGCTATCATAAGAGTTTCCATTGGGAGAGCATACAGAGCCAACGCTAGCCCCACACTTAAGCAGCCAAAAACCATATTTATTTCCATCAGGACCCTTGAAATCATCCCCCAAATAATCATTATAAAACCTAGCCCAAGATGAGCTATTGGCTAGCTCTGGGTTATTCTCCCAACCCCCAACACTTATCGAATTGGCTTCATCTTTATCACTACTAATGAAACTAGTCGTGGGTAATGACCCTCTATTATTCTGCTGGTATTTTTTTATAGCCTGCACAAACAGCATTGTGTCGTCTTTGCGCTTGGTGTCTCGCTGTTGTCTTTGCAGCGCCGGCAACGCTATAAACACCATCACCAGTATCAGCCCGGCAATGGCCAACACTAGGGAAGTCTCTATTATCGTAAATCCTCTTCTGTTTCCGCACTTTATTCTTTTCATATTTCTCCTTATGTTTATTATAGATTATTTACGTAAAAGTTCAACCCTATGCTACAATATTTTTATGCAAACACTGTTTCTGATAATGCTTTTTATAATAGGCTCTGCTATAGGCTCATTTTTATGTTGCCAGGCTCGCCGTCTGCGCCTGCGCACTAGCCGCAGTGGCAAAGGGAAGACCGCACTAGGCTCGCGTTCTATTTGCTTGCACTGCCATTACCAGCTCCGCTGGTACGACAATATCCCGCTTGTCTCATGGCTTTTGCTCCGTGGCAAGTGCCGCAAATGTCATGCTAATATCGGCATAGCCGAGCCACTCTCCGAGTTAGGCATGGGGCTATCACTTCTGGCTATTGGCACCACCATAGACATCGCCACTGCACCAGTCCTCAGCTGGGGTATATTCATAGTTGCTGCACTTTTCACATTTGTTCTCGGATTTCTAGCTATCTACGACGGCCTCTATGGCGAACTCCCTACCATGTGCTTGACAATATCCATTATTTGTGCTATACTACTATTAACCCTGCGAGAATGGGCTAGTCTTTCTATTACTCCATTCTCCCCAGAAAATATCTTGTATCCACTAGGCTCTGTACTGGTGCTAGGCGGGCTCTACCTGCTATTATATCTAGTGTCCAAAGGCAAATGGGTGGGCGATGGTGACTGGCTTCTAGGCACAGCTATTGGCCTAGCACTTGGTAGCCCATGGCTAGCGCTTATCGCGCTATTTATCACCAATATGTCTGCCTGCATAGTAATGATACCTTTCCTAAAAGCCCACCATACCAAGAAAATATACCTAGGCCCCTTTATGGTGCTAGCTTTCGTGATTACTTTTACATTTGCAGACTTTTTCACTAGTCTTTTGGGCTAAAAAAATATATGCTATAATGTACTTATGGTAAAACACGTGGGCAAAAAAGGTGACACCTTGGTAGAAGTTACACT
>JAZNGO010000002.1:0-2111 GCA_045576515.1 Candidatus Nanosyncoccus sp.
GGTCACTTGCTAGTACTGCCACCGGCTCATTAGTTGCTTTTAAAATTTCATGTAGATAATGCGCTACTGTCACCTTGCCTGTCGTCCCCGTAATTGCAATCAGGTTCATGTCCTTCACCGGATTCCCATAATAAGACTTCAAAAGTTTTGCTTTTACTCTCTGTGTTTTGCCTTTTATTCCACCGCTTTTCTTTGGCTTAGTTTTTTTATTCTTTGCCATAGCTTTCCTCTTTACATCTTTGCCTCATTATACACTATTTTCCCCAACCAGGCAACCTGCACAAAACCACACTAACGAATCGATATCTTAAGAATTACCGTAGGCACAACGTACCACAAACCCATCCCATTTATTGTAAGCATTAGAGGTTGCGGTTACTTTATTGTATTCTAGCCCCATACGGAAAGCAGTATTATTGTCTTTAGCTGTTCTAGTCCAAATACGAGCATTGCTGTAGCTTCCAGTCCTCTTGTTGTTATTATAATCACCAGACCAGATAAAGTTATTCGGATAGGCGCGCCAACCGACATCACTACCATTGGCGCCGCCATTAATAGCAACATTTAAGGCATTATACTCCCCAGTAGTATTACCAGTAGGTAGATGCCAACCAGCCGGACAGATGTCTCCATCTATTGGGTCAGACGAAGTGGAATTATAAACTCCGTGACCAGCAGTAGCCGTGTACCAGTTATAATAGAAGCCATAAGAATACCAAGCACTGGAATTGTTATTATTAGTGTAACTTTGGGTGAGCGAGCGGTTAGCATTATTATTGTTGTATTGAATTTTGTCAAAACAACCTGAATTATTAGAATTACACATGGTAGTAACGGCAGCGGCGGTCCCAGATTCCGTCACAAAGGAAGCAGTAGGATTATGAGTATTCAGAGCTGTAATGGTTGCTTTCTTGATATCAAGTCGGAGATTTTCCACCATCCAGCAGTTGTTATCGGCGAGTTTAGCTACAGTATAAGTATTGCCGTCACGAGTATCAGTTAACGCAGTCACATTGCCTTGGGCCAAAGTACTACAACCAGCCCAGCCTTGCAAATCACCAGCGGAAACCACCCACTTAGCATAAAGTTTTAATCCGTCAGTGCTAATATCTGGCGTGGTGATTTTGGAATTTGGTCCATAAGGTGTAGCGTTTTCGGCAGTAATCCAACCAGCAAAGCCGTAGCCAGGTCTAGCATAATTACTCGGAATCAGGTTTACGTCATCACCACTGGAAGCAGTCTGGTTACTCATGGTGCCACTCTCAGCTCCATTGCCAAAGTAACAAATATTGCCAGCCGGACAGGTGTCTTCTTGGTAAACAGCATAAAGAGTCGTTGAAACCGCCGAAATATTATCCGGGTCAGTATTGGTGAGAGTAATAGTATCTCCTGGCTCGTAATCAGCGACTACAGCACCGTTAGTTTCGCTCCAGCCAATGAAGGTATAACCAAAGAGAGCTGGCACGGTATTAGAGATAGTAAAGTCATATGAAGCATTGTAACTAGTATTAATATCAGATGGAATCGTATCACTACTGGCACCAGTATCGTAATTTAGAGTATATGTGGTAAGGGTAGCCGTTTTAGCCGCAATTGACAAAGTAGTAGTATCAGTGACCGTATAAGTAGTATTAATTGCGGAAGCAGCACCAATTTGACCATCCGCAGTGGTAGTCCAACTGTCAATAGTGTAGCCATTCTCAAATTCCGCAGTAATAGTATATGGAAGATTGTCTACCATAATAACAGTATCACCACTAGTAGTAATTTGCTGAGTGCCATAAGTATCATTAGAAAGGGTCACAGAATTAACATGCGCTCCCAGATTCACAGTAACTGAACTAGTCGCAACACGGTTGCCATCATAAATACAACGCACCGCGAATCCAACCCATTTACTGTAAGTATTATTTGGCGTAATACTACCTGAGTCGTAACCAAAACGATAGGCCTTATTATTTTCACTAGCAGTAGCAGACCAAATACGACCATGCTGACCGCGCCCAACCGAGCCAGTCCCTTCAAAGTTACCAGAGCGGATAAAGTTATTTGGATAAATGCGAAGCTTCATATCGTTTGTTGTATCGCCACTAACAGCAGTATTTAGGCTA
>JAZNGO010000003.1:0-19816 GCA_045576515.1 Candidatus Nanosyncoccus sp.
TTCATAATATGTATTGAGGTGGTACTGATAATAATGTTTGTGATACCAAATCTATTCGGGGTAAGTATGTTTGTTGTGTCTAGCGGAAGTATGGAACCAAGATTTAATACTGGGTCCGTCGTATACGTAGAGAAAGCCGAAGCCAATGAAATAACAGTGGGCGATACAATTACTTTCTACATGAAGGACAGCAATACTGTAGCGACTCACGAAGTATACGATGCAGATATAGATAATTTGGTTTTTCGGACCCAAGGCATAAACAATAAAGACGAGGATGGCAACATTATTCACGATGCAAATTCAGTACCATATGAAAAGATAGTAGGAAAAGTAGTTTTCTGTATACCATATGCTGGAGCCATATATAGCGCGATAACAAATGGTCCGGTACTTGGCATAATGATAGTGACTACTATTTCGATAATACTAATATCATTTTTATTAAAGGGAAAGGAGCGAAATGGATTAAATGATAAGTGTGGTAAAAAATAATTAATTATTAATAAAGGAGGAAAAATGGCTAAACAAAACAAAAAATTATTTGCACTAATAGTGCCAGTGCTGCTAGTAGCGGTGCTGCTAGTGGGTGTGACTATCGCTTACCTAAGTGCACAAAGATCTATCACGAACTATTTCGTAGTAGGTTCTTTTAATTATCCTACCACGGATCCAGAGACACACGAATCGAAACAACTCGACAATTATTTGGACGAGCCATCTTGGGATAGTTCCGAAGACCATAAGTTACTACCAGGGGCTACGTTTGAGAAGGATCCATACGTAGGCATAGGCGCAGGAAGCGAGGCTGCGGTTGTATATGTGTACGTAGAGAACAACTTTAGCAATAAAGTATATTTTACTATAAACAATGGCTGGACTGCGGTATCCGGTGAAACAACTGCCGGAAGTGCTATTGGTACTTACACCAGCGGACTATTTAAGTACGATAACGTGTTACCGGCTAGCGCTAATAGTGATAGCTGGACTAGCACGTCGCTATTTAGCAATATAACCGTAGCAGAGAGTGCTACTGATACTGACTTCACGGTGGGTGCTGGGCAAGACACTACCATAACAGTGTCTACTTTTATCCACCAGGCATATGATTCGTCTAGCAACCCTATATCCGCCAGTACGATTGAGGCGGCGGCCAAGAGCGCTTTCGACCTATAGTAGCGTAGTTCATTTGTAGAAGATTGTATAGTATGAGGAAAAAGGCTTTAGTGGTAGTGTTGGGATGTGTGATTGCGGTATCTATTGCGGCAACAGTAGCTTTTGTCGTAAACAAAAAAGATACCGAGTCGATAATTACATTTGGAAACCTAGCACTAAAGCCTCACCTGTACGCTGTAAAAGACGGGGAGAATGTTGAGGTAAATCCAAGTGAAACAATATCAATATCTGAAATACCAAGCTTAAGTAGAATGCTGAATATAGAGAATGTTGGTGAGCATCCAATGTATGTAAGGGTTGGCTTCGATACATTTTTAGCGCACGATGACACGCAAAAAGTAACTGATGTTATATATATCGACGAGAAGCCTGGCTGGACTTATGCCGATGGGTTTTACTATTATAACACAACTTTGGAGCCAGGTAGCACTACTACGGAGTTAATGGATGAAATAAAATTTGATAATGCCGTGGCTATAGCCAAATATAAGGGGAAAGAAATAGATTTTAAGATAAATATTGAAGCAGTCCAAAGTGAGCACAATGAGGACAATGCGCTTGATGCTAACGGATGGACGGAACAATGAAGGTAATAATATTATGAGAAAAAGTAAAAACAATTTCTTGAAAGGTTCTATCATAGGAATGTTTTTGCTAGCTCTGATAATAGTATTTTCCTCTGCTGTAATAGCTAGCAATAATACTTACGAAATAAGAAACTTACAGGATTTGCTATATGCATCGCTTATCAGTAAAACGGATGGACACCAAGATGATACTTTTGTACTGATGAACGATATCACTATTACTAGCGAAGACCAAGCTATGCTAGATGCAAATGGAAACTCTATTATATTTGGTGATTCATCGCACCCATTTTCTGGAATATTTGATGGCAATGGTTATACAATATACAATTTGGAATATGATGATAGTTTTCCTATTGCCTATGATACTGGTTTTTTTAGTCAAACTGATGGAGCGACCATTCGCGACCTTACGCTGGACAGTGCAAATATTGAAACCGCCTATCGCGGTGGGATATTGATTGGACGTGCAGATAATACTACGGTTGTGAATGTCACTGTAAGGAACAGCACTTTGACGATATCTGTAGCAGATAATATTCTGACCCTCATAACGGATGGCGGTGTGCGTGGTGGAGCTTTGGCTGGGGAAGCTTATGGTAGTATTTTCTATAATTGTGAGGGTAGCGATAATACAATTATCAATGACAACACATCGGCTATACAGGCGTTGGCCGGCAAACCAATTAACGTGGGTGGGTTAGTAGGTGTTTCTAATAATTCAGAAATAGAATACTCAAGAGTGTACGATGGGCTAGTAAGCGCATCTTATGGTGTGGCGGTGAGCGCCGTAGGTGGCAACACGCTATATGTGGGCGGTATAGCAGGGCAGATGAAAGATGCATCTAAAATAATAGATAGCTTTTCTACTACCGAATTGTATTTCTATTGCGCTACCTATGTATCCGTGGCAGCTGGCAACGAAGGGCACATCGGCGGTATTACTGCAAAAATGGACGGCAATGCCAACGAAATAATAAGGTCACACTATGCAGGCGTTACATCGTCTAGGCAATATAATGCTGTGCTCGTAGTACCTATTATCCAGGACAACCAAAATATTTCTGGGATAGCTGACATATCAGATGGTGGTTCTGTAGTAAATTCATATTTTAAGCCAAGCTTGAATCCAAATGTAAACATGAATGTAATAGGTGATGCTACTAGCACGACTGCATACGGGCCAGTCACAGATGAGAATTATGCTAGCAAGGAATTTTGGCAGGACGCTTATTATGATTTTCTTGGCAATGTAAGGCGTAGCAGTAGCTATGATGCCAATCATAATAATAAATGGGTGATGGATACTGGGTTGGGTATTCCAGTTCATGGGAAGTCTTTTAGCGCCACATTTGATTTCCCAGGTGCTGGAGAGGTGTCGATTGGTGCTACTGAGCTTATCAATCATAGTACTTCCACTAGCAACCCGTACTATTTTGCTGTACAAGGCACTAAGCCTAATGAGCAATATGCAGATATAGAGGCTACCGAAAATACTGGCTATAGATTTGTAGCTTGGTATAAGGTAGCAAATGTCACTGCGTGGTCTACCGATACACATGAGTATTTCGAAAACGTAGTCAATACAGGTACGCCCGTATCTAATAACCGAGTCTATTCTAATGTGCAGATAGCTGATAATGATTTATTTATAGGACATTATGAGGCTAGAGTGCGTTTTCATGATGTTGGCGGTAACATAATAGACACTAGTGGAGCACAAGATTCTAGCGGCAATGAAGTGTATTATGATTATGGTGATACTCTACCAGACGTAGAGCCAGTAAATAGGCCTAGTGGAGCTACAGCTAAACTTATTGGCTGGACCACGATAGCTTCTGGTACTGGCGGGTATAGTAGTATTACCCAGCCAGAATTAGAGGCCATCAAAAATGCAGACGAATTTTATACTAGCGGTGATAGTATTTATAAAGCCATGGATTTGTACCCAATATATACGGACTTGGCTTCCAATATCGTTTTGATATTTGAAGGCAATGAACAAGATGCTTCAAGCATTATCAGCGAGCGCGTAGGCGTAGGCTCTCTAACTTTGGAGCAGGATAATAATGGCAATATTACATTAAAGGTAATGGGTAGTAATGCGGGCTCCTTACCGGATGGATACCGTTTTCTTGGGTGGTACAACAGTGATAATGCAAGAGTATCTAAAGATTTGAACTATCAGATAGGTGACGACGTAGACATCACCACAACGCAAACTTTTACAGCCAGGTTTGAGTATAGGGTAAATTATTATGTTCGTGCTTATGCTCAGGATGGCGAATTTGGAACTTCCGAACTTTATAAAGAAACGTGGGTCCGCTACAATACGGCTTTTGTGAATATTCCAGCGCCTGGCTATATACGTGAGTATATAACCCACTGGGGGACTCAGCATGTTAATCACGGCAATAATAATAGCGAAGCAGATGCCTATGTTGGGAATATCGTAGCACCGATTAACGTATACTCTCATAACTACACTACGGCTACTGGGGGATCTTCTGGGTATCAGCTATCGGCTGATGTAGATTTTAGAGGCTCTGGCACAGTAACAGACCAGAACAGAAATGCCGGAGCGTTACTTCAATTTACTCCGGTGAGCAATGGATATAATTTCTTGTTTTGGACTTTGCAGCGGAGCAACAATGACAGGACATATGCCAACAATCCTATGGACACAGGCATGCTTAGCTCACTAAGTAACTATATGGCGCGGGCTTTTGTGACGGCAGATGTACTTTTCCATAAGAAAGGTGACAATGATGTAACCGTACAAAGAAGATATCAAGATAATGTGTTTTCTGCAGCCTATACCCATACATATAAGTATCCTTTCTTTAATTCTTCCTCGGACATTAATACTTCTACGTCGGATGGTGCAACTATAGCTAAAACATATACATTTGATGCATCCCCCACGGATAATAGCATGGCTATAAATGGCTACGCATTTTTGGGATGGGTATCCAATGTGGATGTGGCAGAGAACAGTGCTGAGTGGAATTATATATATGATGTACAATCTGACGCATATTGTTCGTCCAACATACATAAATCACAGCCGTATTTAATAGACCAAAGTTCGGCGTTGGTAGAACAAACCATGGATTTATACCCTGTGTATGCTAAATATAATATTGCTACCACTACAAATATTCCTAGCGTAAATGCCTCTGACATAAACACACCAAACAATCCTGCTTATAGTTTTATAGAAACTAGCACTGGCGTAGGCACAGTAACGATTACTCCCGATGTAAATGTACCCGTAGTAACTGGTGAGCCAGCAATATACAATTTGGCCTCGATTACGGTGAGTAAAAACGGTGGTCCAGCTGAAATAATGTATCAAAATGGCCAAGGTCTCTACACGTATGAGATAGAAGCTGGGCCGGAATATGTGTTCACCGCTAATTATGAGCCTTATCTTGTAGTGTATCATTTGAATAATAACGATACGAGCGTAGAAATTAAGAACATGGGGGATAGCTTGGGGGTTGCTCCGGATCCTACTTATGATGTATCACTGATTGGCAATAATGTGGTATTTGTGGGGTACACAGATACTGCGCCTGCCCATGGCTACCATTTATTCAATGATTTGGCTAGCTACAATAACTCTGGCTTGCGCATACTAACCCCATCGGTGCTAGTGAATAATTCGCTAGAACTATGGCCAGTATATATAGAAGCTGGCATCAGCCTTAATTCCAATATCGATTCGGTACTTGACGCAGACCTCGTGGACAAAGATACGATATATGGCTTGGGCAGGGAAGATATTAGCACCATTAGTGCGAATATTTTAAGCGAGGATTACAATAACTATCATTTTATTGGCTGGTACCAGGATTATGTTGACGACACGGATTATGGAACATTGGTAAGCAGAAATGGCAAATATATATTAGATCAAAATGTAGCCCTAAGTTCTGATACTCTCACTGCGGTGTACAAAACCGTATACCGCTTGAATTATTACGGCACTGATAACAATATATTTGAAACTGTATATGTGCCAGGCGACACAAGCAGAAGTTTTGTTATTACGGAATTAGATAGTGATAACAATCCAGTGGAAGTTATGGTGGATGGTGAAACAGTACTAAGGTTTTTGAATCAATTAAACCCTAACATTTTTCTAAATGAGTATAATTGGATACAGCAAAATGGAACAATAACACACTGGAATGACTACAAAAACACAATCATATCTGCCGACATGAACTTATATCCTGCAGTAAAACAATTTACCGCATACGATTCGCAAAACACTGCATTAGATTCCGTGGGCTCGGCAGGTTCGCCAGCAGATATCTTATATGCAAAATCAGATAATAATGTAGCGGCAACACTTAATACGCTATACGATGATAGCTCACTAAGAGTGCATGCAGAACTTATCACATACATACCAAATAGCAGCACCACAAGTAATATTGATAATCTGAATATAGATTTGTTTACCAATGCCAGCTTGGCGCAGGCCGATTATAGCGAGAACACAAATTCTAGCGGTGACGCAATTTATAATTTATTCCACAACATAGCATTTTCTAGAGCAGCATCCAGCATTAATAAAAGTACTATTTCTATATTTACTATTACCGACACCAATACGAATGCCGCCATCGATATTGTGCTAAACCATGCTGCGCCAACGACAGTAAAAATGCCCTATGGGAATTATAGTATTAGCGAAGATGGTTTGTGGTCTTGGAGGGATGATAGTTATAGCTATACTTTTGCTGTAAACAATATGTCTAGCTCTCCAGTAGAAATAAGCAACAGCGAACTATCCCAGAAATGGTTTGACGGAATGGATTTTGAAAAAAATATTTTTAGTAGGGAGGGAAGCTAATGGCAAAAAGAAGTAGGGTAGTGTTATTGGTAAGGAGGCTTCCTTTCTTTATAACTGTGTTTACGCCACTAGTTATAGCTTGTATTGTGATCGCGGCAATCACTCGACTAAGCTCAATAACGAATGAGTTTGTAATCGGTACGGTCATACCTGCGGTATATGAAGATTTTGATACCAATATAAAACAAGATGTATATATAAAAAATGAGGGGAATAGTCCAATATATGTGCGGGTATCTATCATATACAATTATTTAGACCAAAACGGAATAACCTTATTTGAGTCTCCAATTGCCGGTACTAATTATATTACTACGCTATCTAGCTCTAATAACTGGGTTTCATCCTCGGACGGATACTTCTATTATAAGAATGTTTTAAAACCAAATGATTCTACCGATATCTTAGTAGATAGCATAGAAGATTTAACGAGCGACAATAGCAAGATGCTAAATGTAAACATTGTAGTCCAAGGTATTCAAGCATATCCAGATAGTGCGGTAAGGGAGGCCTGGGATGTAAATATAACAAATGGCGTACTTAGCCTAGGGAGTCAATAATATGAGAAAAACCGTATTGTTAATTGTTGGTATAGTAATGGTATGCTGCTCGTGTGTAAGCCTGGGGGGTGCATATAGCAGTAGTGCAACGTTGCATTATGATGGGAACACAAAAGAGTTTACTTATAGCGATTTAGATAGTGAAGATTTGTTTGATGATTTTAAGGATTTGATACCAGGCGATGTAAGAACTCAGCGTATTAATATTAGTGCACATAATATTAATTCACGTACCAAGATATACCTCAAGCTAAATAATGGCTCCAACAAAGAATTATTAGAACATATTAACATATATTGCTATGTGAACGGTGAGCTTCTTAAAGAAAATGATGACATAATACTAATCAACCAATTCGACAATGACAACAACGTAGAGCTAGAAACGGTAGTAGAGGTACCCATAGAAGTAGGCAACGAGATAGCTGGGCTGTCTTACTCTTTGCTGTGGACATTTATGGCAGAGGAGGACGGAGAATGGGTGGCAGAAGCACCAGATACAGGAGCGAACAGTATGAATAATAGTACTGTTCTAGGCAACATTTCCTGGGTGCTATTGGCTATAGGTATTGGCGCTACGGCATATGGAATATGGCGAACGACCGGGCCTAAGAAACGTACAAAATAATCCGTATGCTACTATGGCCTGCTAGTATACTGGGTGGGCCGATGTAGCTAACGATATAATATATATTCAACATGATATAATGAGATTATGCCAAAGTTTAAATTAGTGTCTAAGTACAAGCCTACCGGTGACCAGCCACGTGCTATACAGCAGCTTACTGATGGAGTGCTGGCGGGTACACATGAGCAGACTTTGCTAGGGGTGACGGGCTCTGGTAAGACTTTTACGATGGCAAATATCATACAAAACGTGCAACGCCCCACGCTGATACTAGCACATAATAAAACCTTGGCGGCGCAGCTGTATTCGGAATTTCGTGAGTTTTTCCCGGACAACGAAGTGCATTATTTTGTGAGCTATTTCGACTACTATCAGCCAGAAGCCTACATAGCATCTACGGATACATACATAGAAAAAGATTCTATGATAAACGATGAAATAGACCGCCTGCGACATGGTGCCACCGAGGCACTGCTCACTCGGCGCGATGTGATAGTGGTGGCGAGCGTGTCTTGTATATATGGTATAGGGGCGCCGGAGTTTTATTTGGATATGTCTATGCCGCTGTGGCGCGAAAATGGTACGTGGGTAGATGCCGAAAAAAATAATCTAGAGCAAGCAAAATTTATCCGGCAACTAGTGGAAATGCAGTACCACAGAAACGACCTAGCATTTGAGCGGGGAAACTTCCGCGTGATGGGGGATACTATAGATCTCTACCCGGCCAATGGCGAATATGCATATAGATTTGAGTTTGGGTTTGACACGCTAGAAGAGGTGAAAATAGTGGACCCGCTGACATTTGAAACTCGTGAAAAGCCCGACCACGTACAGATATTCCCAAATACCCACTATGCTACCCCGCGTGACCAGCTGGAGAGGGCTCTAGTGAGTATACGAGCGGAGTACGATGAACGAATGAAATATTTTGAAAAGCATCAAAAATACCTGGAAGCGCAAAGGCTGAGTCAGCGTACCAAGTACGACCTAGAAATGCTCAAAGAAACTGGCTTTGTAAAAGGCATAGAAAATTATTCTCGCCATCTAGACGGCCGTAAGCCTGGCCAGCCACCGGCCACGCTAATAGATTTCTTCCCGAAAGATTTTTTGCTGATGGTGGACGAAAGCCATATGACGCTCCCGCAGGTGCGTGGTATGTACAATGGTGACCATGCACGTAAAATGACACTGGTAGAATATGGGTTTCGCTTGCCAAGCGCGCTAGACAACCGCCCGCTGACATACGGCGAATTCCAAGCACGGACAAATCAAGCGATATATGTATCTGCCACGCCAGGCGAATACGAGCTAGAGGTATCGCCACCACCAGCAGAGCAAGTGATACGCCCTACAGGCCTACTAGACCCAGAGATAGAGGTGCGTAGCAGTGATGGTCAGATAGACGACCTAATGGAAGAAATAGACCGGCGCATAGCCAAGGGTCAGCGCACACTTATCACTACTCTTACTAAGCGCATGGCGGAAGATTTAACAGACCATTTGAAAGAAAGAAATGTAAAGACCGCCTATATACATTCCGATATAGACACACTGGAGCGAGGCGATATACTTAGGGACCTCCGCGCTGGCGTATATGATGTGCTTGTAGGGATAAATCTTTTGCGCGAAGGGCTGGATTTGCCAGAAGTGTCGCTGGTGGCCATACTGGATGCAGATAAAGAAGGGTTCTTGCGTAGCGAATCAGCACTTATACAAACTATCGGCCGGGCGGCGCGGCACGTAGAAGGCAAGGTAATAATGTATGCAGATTTTATTACAGAAAGTATGGAAAAAGCTATTACCGAAACCAACCGCCGGCGCGACATCCAGCAAGAATATAATAAGGTGCATCATATTACGCCACATTCTATCAAAAAAGAGGTGGGGGCCGGGCTTCGCGCTATTATCCCAGAAAAAGAACAGGTAACTAAGCTAGATATTAAGCGCATCCCCAAAGATGAACTACCAGCGCTTATCAGGCAGCTATCATCTGAGATGCAGCTGGCCGCGGCCAATTTGGAGTTTGAACAAGCGGCGCTGCTGAGAGATGAGATAGAAAAAATTAAAGAGTACATAGAAGGTAAAAAGAATACCTAGACTAGCAAAATTTCTGTAGAATTACGCAGCGAGGCTTATGGTTATTATGTTATAATAAATATATGAGTGGGCGACTGGACACTGAGACTTTGGAGAAAATCAAGCGCCGTATACGACTATGCGACTATTTGGCCGTGGCACAGCTTTATCTAAGGAACGATTTTTTACTGGAGCGGCCGCTAGAACCTAGCGACATTAAGCCACGGCTGCTTGGACATTGGGGCACTTGCCATGGTATAAATGTAGCCTATGCCAATTGTAAAAGTTACTTTGGCGACAATCCTAATTATAGTTTTGTGCTGGGGCCAGGGCATGGATTTCCGGCGTTACAAGCGAACTTGTGGATAGATGGGCACTTAGCCAAAGTAGATACTCATGCTACCGTGAATATGGCGGGGCTAGAGTATATTTGTAAGCAGTTTTCTTGGCCGGATGGATTCCCGAGTCATGCTAGCCCGTATACTCCGGGTATTATTACGGAAGGCGGAGAACTGGGCTACGCGCTAGCAAATGCATACGGTATGGCCCTGGGCCACCCAGAAAAAACCATAGCCGTACTAATAGGTGATGGCGAGCTAGAAACAGCCACCGCGCTAGATTCTTTGAATCTGCGAAATCTACTAGTGGGAGCAAAAAATGGCAAGGTGCTACCTATATTGCATTTGAATGGCTATAAAATATCTGCGCCAAGTATTTATGCACGAAAGTCAGAGCGGGAACTACACCAACTAGTGCGTGGGTTTGGCTTTACGCCGGTAGAAATAGATGGTAATAACATGCGTGAATTCCAACTGGCACTACGAGAGCGGGTGGAGGCGCCATTCTATATATTGCGTACCGAAAAAGGCCAGGGTGGACCAACTCGCCACCAAGATGCTCATCAAATACCACTTAAAAACCCTGCGACAAACGCGGACGAGCTACATAAGCTCGAGGAATGGCTCCGTTCATACCACATAGAAGAATTATTTGACAGGAAAAAAGGAGTGCTAGTATGAATATGTATTCGCCCGCAAAGCACATAGGGGAACTTCTAACCAAAGAATTTTCGCAAAACCCTAGCTTTTACTTCTTCTCGCCAGACGAAACTACTTCTAATAAATTTGACAAGATATACGAGGTAGAGAGTCGGGCGTGGGATTTACCTACCAAAACCTGGGATTTACCCGAAAGCCCAGATGGGCGCATAGTGGAGATGCTATCCGAAAATGTACTTTTTAGTGTAATGACTGGGCACCTGATGAATGGTGAGCCGGCTATGATGGGGAGCTATGAAGCATTTTTCCCGATAATTACTTCGCAACTACTACAACAAATGAAATTCATCAAACAAAGCACCGAGGTAGAGTGGCGCCAGCCAATGCCTGCGGTAAATTTACTAGCTACATCTACTTGCTGGCGGCAAGACCACAATGGCTACACACACCAGTCACCGGCGTTAATATCTACATTGCTGGCTGTGCCGAGTGGCTTAGCCAACTGTATATTTCCAATAGACGACATAGCGGCCGAAGCGGCATATAAGTACATGATGAATAGTACAAATGTTGTAAATCTTACAACATTTAACAAAATAGATGAGCCGAGATACCTAGATGAGACTAGCGCCAAAGAAGAGCTAAAGACGGGCGCAAAACTTTATAAAGATATTTCCGACCCCGAGCCAGATGTCGTGTTAACTGCAGCAGGAGACATAATGGCCAAAGAAGCTATGGAGGCCATGAAGATAATCCGTGCCGATATGCCAGAGGTAAAGCTGAGATTTGTAAACATAGCGGCGCTATCTTACCAAGCGATTGGCACGATAGACAATAAGCTGAGCTTAGAAAACTTTATAAAGTTATTTACGGAGGACAAGCCAATAGTAGCCAACTTCCACGGATACCCGGAAACTTTGGCTAGTGTACTAGGGAATTATGCTGCGCGCGAGCGGCTACATGTACATGGCTACTGCGAAGAGGGTTCTACCACTACACCGCACGAGATGCTAAGGCGCAACAAAACTTCACGCTATGATATAGCCTCGGATGTGGCTGAGCTTAGGGGCAGGGATGAACTAGTGGTGAAATATCAAGAAATTTTGGCAAAAAATCATGCCTATGCACTAGAGCACGGCGAAGATATGATACAATAGTAGCATTATGGAATTAATTATTTTAATAGTGGCGCTAGCTATTTTGGCGGAAACTAGCTTGCTCGTAGCAGCGAAATACAAGCCTATACGGCAAACGAGGCGCAAAATCTATGTAGACACTTCGGCGCTAATAGATGGGCGGATACTGAATGTAGCTAGGGCTGGGTTTATAGATGGGGACCTGATTATCCCTAGAAGTGTATTACTAGAGCTACAACTACTTGCCGATGGCAAAGACAGCGGGAAGCGTTCTCGGGCTAGGGCGGGGCTAGAAGTTGTATCAGAGCTAGAGCGAGTACTAGAAGTAAACACTGAGATACTAGACGATGGCGACCTTGGCCGGAAAAAAGTAGATGAAGAGCTGCTCAAGATGGCTAAACTTAATAAAGGCGCGCTGCTTACGGTAGACTACAATCTAATAAAAGTAGCCGATGCGGAAAAAATCTCCACGCTCAACATTAATGAGCTGGCGCTAGCCGTAAGAAACGAGGTGGCACTGGGCGAAAAACAAAAAATCAGAATATTGAGTAAAGGCTCGGAACACGGCCAAGGGGTAGGGCACCTTAGGGATGGAACTATGGTAGTAGTAGATAAAGCCAGTGGCAAAATAGGCAAAGAAGTGACCGTGGAGTTTGTAAATGTCCACGAGACTTCGGCCGGCAAAATGATATTTGCGAGGCTAGTAAGGAAATAGTAATTTAAACAATTAGTGGCCCTCTCGGGCCACTGATTGCTGCTGCAGCATGGACTACCGAGTAATTACGCTTTGCCTGGCGCCTGAGCTTTTGGAGCTTTGGCTCTTGGAATTGTCATCTACCGTGGTAGTTTGCTGATTGGTGGGAGTAAGAGTCATCTCGCCGGTAGTGACATAGCCTGCGGTATCAGTAACGGTAAACTTGATAGATGCTTCGGTGCCTTTAAGCGTATATCCACTAATGGTGCCGTCCGAGCCCATAGAGATGCCGCTTTGCTCTACGCCATTGACGTACAAGGTGTAGCCGGCGATATCATAGCTACCGCGCTTGACTGTGGCAATGATGTTGTTGCCACTAGTGGAGAGAGCGAGTTGCGGCGGAGTGTAGTCGCATGGGTCACTAGTTTCGCGGTCGTAAGGTTCTGGTACACTATAGACTTCGTTGCCGGTCATTGGGTCAGTGGTCTTGGTAACTTCTACTTCTATCTTGTATTCTTCTGGGGTACAGCTAGAAGCTAGCATATGGTTAAACCTATTGAAGGTGAGAGTTTCTTTGGCAACTCCAGAGTTTTTGGAAGAATTATACCAGCTAGGCCAAATGTCTGTCTTGCCGTTAACAGTGAGAGTTTGGATGCCGGCAGGCTTGACTGGCATATCGCCAGAGGCCCATTTGCCATCCGCTGCATACACGTCTTTGTGCACGGACTCCATGTAATTGTTCACCACGCGACGCACAACGCTGTTGTCAGAGTTACGTAAACCTGAACCATCGTGATTGCCATTCCATACTACTGTAGAAATAGCAGAGGAGAAGCTAATCATGAGGGAATCTTTGGTTTCCTGGGAATTGGTGGTGGTAGTAGTACCAGTTTTGGAAGCTGTTTCTACACCAGGTACCACAAACCCATAAGCATATGACTGTGAGCCCCACACCAAAGAGGCACGCGCGACCGGGTCATGTAAAATATCCCACATCATATAAGCGACTTGGTCATCTACTACGCGCTCGCCTTCGCTGTCCTCCCATTTTTCTAATACTTCGCCAGAGCTATTTTTGAGCTCTAGTACATAAGTAATGTCTTTGTAGGTACCGCCGCGCGAAATAGAAGCGTAGGCATTGGCGTGTTCTATAAGACGGATGTTACACCCAGAGCCAATAGCTATAGACAAACCGTAGTTTTCCTTGCCCTCACAGTAAGATTTATCGCCGAGAGCATGAGCTACTTCAAGGGAATTGTCGATGCCATTGATATAGAGTGCCTTTACGGCTGGAATATTCAAGGAGTTAGATAGGGCCTGGCGGATAGTGATATTACCATAAAACCTGCCAGTGTAGTTGCGCAGCTGACAACCAGAGGTATTGCCGGCACAATAAATGTTGTCGATGTTTTCGTCTTTTAGGATAGTACCTGGGCCATAATTGATGCCTTCGCGTTCCATAAGGAGTGGAGTATAATCCAGGATGGGCTTAATGGTAGAGCCGGGCTCCAGCAGAGCGTTAGCAGCATTGTACGAGCCGTATTCTACATTGTTAAAATCTACTGAGCCAACCATGGCTATCACCTGAGAAGTATCAACATCAAGTG
The DNA here is from genome assembly GCA_045576515.1 of Candidatus Nanosyncoccus sp. Lineage (GTDB taxonomy): Bacteria > Patescibacteriota > Saccharimonadia > Saccharimonadales > Saccharimonadaceae > Nanosyncoccus. The sequence continues at coordinate 14,330 of JAZNGO010000003.1, forward strand.
AGGCAAGGGCGATATTATCGGAGCCGTTGATGTAGCTAACATCTACACCTGCAGCCACGGCGGCTTCCGCAGCTTGCTGAGCGCGGTAATCTAGTGTAGTAGTGATAGTCCATCCACCAGAACGCATGGTTTGGATACCGTATTTATCTTCTAGCTGAGACCTCACATCAAGCACAAAGTGCGGAGCCAGGATATCGGCGTACTGTTCGGCCTCTGGTTGGATAGTGTCTAAAATAGCAACCTGCTTAGCTTCGTCGGCCTCAGCTTCTGTAATGTAGCCCATAGAAACCATGTCATCTAGCACTTTGTGTTGGCGTTCGATAAGCATATCGTTGCCGTAAATATTATATGGGTTGAGTACGCCAGGGTTATTAGGTATGGCAGCAAGAAGTGCAGACTCGGCTAAGGTTAAATCTTTGGCAGATTTGCCGAAATAGGTTTGAGCGGCGGACTCTACACCATTACGACGACCACCGTACGGTGACTGGTTGAGATACATGGTAAGAATTTGGTCTTTGGAATACATACGCTCTAGCTCGATAGCCAGAATAAGTTCTTTGATTTTACGGGTAAGGCCGCCACGGTTTTCACTGGCTGCTTCGTCGGCAAAATACACCTGCTTGATAAGCTGTTGAGTAAGGGTAGAACCACCTTGTACGCCACCGCCACCTAGCGTAGAAAATGTGGCGCGCACTAATGCGCCAAAATCTACGCCCATGTGATTATAAAAGTTTTTGTCCTCTATAGCTACAGTAGCTTGGTACATGTAGGGGGAGATTTCGTCAGCATCCACCACGAGGCGATAGTTTTCGCTGCCGGTGTCTTTCCATAGCACTACGCCATTGCGGTCCAGATAAGTATTAACTGTCTCGGCAATAGTCATTTCATCGAGCTTAATTTCGTCTAAGTCTTTTTTGTAATACAAGAACAGGCCACCGATAAATATAATAAGTATTAGTACTAGTGCAGCGATAGTTTTCCAAATGGTTTTTTGGCCGCGCTTCGAGAAGAACCATTTACATACGCGCTTGGGGTGGAGCCTAGCAAAGAAGCGTTTAACTGGCTCTTTGGGTAGCTTGGCGAGCTCTTCGGCGCGCCGGCGGTCTTCGGCCTCTTTCTTAGCCATGCGTTTATAGCTAAGGCTGGAATACAAATTCATTTTCTTTTTCGCAGTTTTTTTGGATGATTTGGCTGGTTTTTTGCTTTTACCCGGCAAAATCACCTCTGATTTTTTCTTGTTCATGTATATATTATACATCAATTCAGAAAAAACATAAAGTTTTATGTGGTATTATATATATATGAGAAAATTTCGTTTTAAATCTGTAGTACAGCTAGCAAATATGAAGTTATCCGTAAAATCTGCTGCGATAGTACTGGCAAGTTCTACGCTGATATCAGCGCTGCTGGGACTATTCCGTGACCGGCTACTAAACTCATATTATCTTGGCACTTATCCTACCGGTATAGATGCATACACGGCGGCTTTTACTATACCGGATTTTATGTTTTTTATTCTTACTAGTGGCGCACTTGCGGTATCTTTTATACCGGTATTCAATCAACGCCTAGCAGCAGGGAACAAAAAATCCGCCTGGGAGCTATCATCTAGCTTACTAAACTTACTAGCAATACTCACACTAATCACATCTGTACTGATAATGATATTTGCGGATCCTTTGATTCGCTATGTGGTGAGTCCAGGGCTAGATGAATCCGGTATGGTACTAGCAATCAACATGACCCGTGTTATCGCTATCAACCCATTTCTATTTTCTATCGCTACTGTACTTACGTCTATACAGCAGGCGGTAGGGAGATTTGTGTTTTATGCTTTTGCTCCGGCTATATATAATATAGGCATTATTATAGGGATTACATGGTTTACTGGCGGAATAAATTTATTTGGCGTGCAGATATTTGAAGGTGGTATTATGGGCGTGGCACTTGGCGTGATACTAGGTGCTATTTTACAGCTGATTGTGGCGCTGATAGGGCTATTTGGGCTAGGGATGGATTACGATTTCAAAATCAAATGGAAAAACCAAGGATTCCGAACTATACTCAGGCTCTTGCCGGCTAGGTCTCTAGACCAGGGTATTGACTACGTAAACGGTATAGTCAACACCAACTTGTCTTCTCGTATGGGTGTAGGGGCGGTACGATCGTTTAACCAAGCTTCGTCGCTACATCAAATGCCAGTAAATCTTATTGGCGTGGCGATATCTACGGCATTTTTTCCGAAACTTACCGAAGAACTAGGTAACGGCGATAAAAGGGAATTTAACGAAACTTTTCGCCAGGCACTCCGCACTATTATTTGGATAGCTTTGCCGGTAGCAGTGATTTCGTTCTTTGGGCGCGGATATGTCACTAGCTTTATTTCAAACATCGGCAATAATGATAGTAACGGAACTATAGCATCTATACTTGGTACATTATGTCTAGCAATATTTGCAAGATCGGTATTTCATATAGCGTCGCGCGGGTTTTATGCTTACCAAGATACCAAAACTCCTTTTATCGTGTCGATATTTGCAATAGGCCTCACCATTATACTGTCTGTGTGGTTTTATTTCCTAGGCTGGGGCGTCGATGGGCTAGGCCTAGCGCAATCACTAGGCGCAATGGTGGAAATAATCATATTATTATATATACTACAAAAACGCTCCCATAGGGAGCTGCTCGACAAGGCTTTTTGGAAAGCTACGCTGCGGATGGCGTTTGCGACCCTTATTGCTGGGTGCGTGGCTTTTTCTATGACAAAATTTATCCCACTAATGGCCACTGACACTTCACTAGTGATTACTATACCAAAATTCTTAGTGATATCCGCAATATCAGTAACAGCTTATCTTGTAGCTAGTTATTTCCTCAACCTCAAAGAGGCCAAGCCAATATTCCAATACTTCAAGAAAATATTATTCCGGAACGCTAAATAACCTCAAGGCGCTTTAAGCTAGTGATACATATTTGGGTAGCACACTTTGCATAGGCAATATCTACACAAAGAGGGCAAACTAATGGCAGATATATTAAGACTAAACACCGGTACACTATATACCGGCGTTTTAAGACTAGATGGTATTAGTGTATCTTGTGTTTTACAAGCACAGTGGCAATTGTAATCATTGCGATACAGAGTATATCTACAGCAATAAATGCGGCGCTTCCGTCGCCATAGAAGCCGTCGCCGGTGTCCGGCACGGCAACATTTCCATTCGTAGCGTAATCAGTTTTCTCGGAATCTGATGCCGACGAGGAACTATCTTCGTCGCCTGGTGTATCTTCGTCATCTGGAGTATCCGGCGTATCTGGGTTATCTGGATCTACCGGACAGGCGTTTTCTAGAGTATCCAATCTTTTTTGCAAATCAGTTTGGACAGAATCAACTTGGTTCCAATATTCCTCAGTATTGCCAACTACCTCAGTTTCTACTGGCACTTCGTTATTTATAGCAACATTGGCATTAGCCATGCTTTGCAATAAAAGTGCGTATTCTGGCTCGTGAGTGCAAGGTGCACCGTCTAGGTAATTATTTGCTTCGCTTATTAATGACACGAGGCTGGTTTTATCATAGACATACCAGTATCCTACACCATCACCATTTTGCCAGGTTTCTATTTTATAGGCGTAACCGGTATCAATAAAACCAAGGTTGATAGTCTGGGCATTGTTATTGCCGGCAGAAAATATCACGTAGTTATCTAGATATGGCTCTATGTCTAGGTCTGGGGTAATGACATATTTATAAATAGTGCCAGAAACGTATTCCATAGAGGGGCGGTTGTCCCATGTAAACCTTTCAGAGCCACCGTCTAGAGTACTAAAGAAATATATTTTAGGAGCTTCCCAGTCGGTGCCGGTAGTGTCGAAATAAATAGTATCGCCGGTTTTGAGAGCGCGGACATTATAAAATGTGATGCCGCTTTTGTCATACAGATACCAATAGCCGGAGCGCAGGCCATCTTGCCAAGCGTCAACTTTATAGGCATAGCCGTCGCCTACGAACCCAAGGTTGATGGTTTGCTCACCGGAATCATCAGAAAACACAATGTAGTCGTAGCCTTTGTTATAGAAATTATCATCTACAGATATAGAGTATTCCCAAATATCATTCGTTAGACTAGTCATAGTGGGGCGGTCTACCCATTCGTAAGGATAGGTGTTGTCTGTGCTATTGTACATGTAAATTCTCACTGTGGACCAGCCAGCAGACGAGTTGTCAAAATAAATTGTGTCGTCAGCCCCCATCGGGCGGATAAAATAATATGGTCCTACGGCGTTGGCCATAAGTGGCACCATGGTAAGGACAAAAATGCTGACCACGCTAAATAATTTTTTGAATTTTGAGAAATGTTTTTTCATGGTATAACCTTTAGCATTAATATATATTTAGATTATACACTTTTTTTAAAAAAATGAAAGAGGTTTGAAAAAGTTTTTTTGCTTGAGAGTTTTTCTCACTAGTACTTTGGTTCTGTTGTAAATATTACAACATTTTTCTATTGAGGGGGTCCTCTTAGTGCCAACGGCATGCTATGTTCTGGTTCTCTTTTGAAAACTTGATTTCATGAATAATGTACAGTATAGTATAAATATAAAGGTTACACAAAAACAAACACGAAAGGATAAAAATGTTAAACTTAAAAAAGAAAAGGCTAATTATAGTACTAGCTATAGCGGCGGTGGCGATGCCAGTGTCGGCCGCAGTTGCAAATATAATTAATTCGGCAAGAAACACCTATGCAGTAACAATGCCAGATGGGTTTAGTGACCAGAATTTTTATGCGTGCGTATTAAGCAGTTTTCAAGCTGGGCATTCTAGTGAAACGGTCTCAGCTAGTGGGTTGACATCCGCACAGCTGGCAGATATCACTACTCTTAACTGTTCTGGGGTAGATAAGGATGCTACCGAGAAAATATCCAATGTAGATGGAATTGAGAAACTATCTTCGCTGCAAAAATTATATATATACGATAATTTATTGGAATCAATAGACTTAAGCAATAACACAGAGCTAACTGATCTCAACGTACGTAAAAACCGCTTAACTACGCTAGATTTAAGCAACAATACCAAGCTGACCTTGCTTTATGCATGGGACAATCAGCTAACCTCGCTAAACGTAAATAATCTTTCGAGCCTTACCGAAATACATGCCAATGGGAACCAGCTAAGCTCGCTAATTTTTGGTAACAACCCAGCACTAAGGTTTTTAAATGTATATAACAATAAGCTGACATCACTAGATGCGACGGGTCTAGAAAACCTAGAAGAGTTGTACGCGCAGGAAAATAATCTCACCTCAATAAATGTAAGCCACAATACAAATCTTACCAACCTGTGGGTAGGAGATAACCAACTTACTTCACTAAATGTGGGGAGCAATACGAAACTAACCGAGCTCAGCATACACGGGAATCAGCTTGGCGCAATAGATGTAAGTAGCCTTGGGGAGCTAGTGAAGCTAAATGCCTATGAGT
>JAZNGO010000004.1:0-1571 GCA_045576515.1 Candidatus Nanosyncoccus sp.
AGGTTTTTGCAGAAACCGAGCCCGCGAAGCGGGTTCGCACCGAACGAAGTGAGGTTCCTCCTCCCGCAGGAGTCACCACTCACTTTCACCCCTGTAAATTTGACAATTTGAAGCGAGTGTGATATAATGGTATTATAGCCCTTACGGGGTGTTTTTTGTCTAGAGGGGTAGGTTCGGGTATCCACCAAGAAAAACCCACCGAGCGTACCCGGTGGGATGGGGAATTAGAGCAAGCGAAATGCCGCATCATCTGTGACTATAAAATGTTCGTTGAGCTCATTTATAGCTTTGATGTAGGCTCTGGCGATATTGCCCGCGATGCGCTTACCCGTGTCTGCGCTGTAGCTATTATCCTTCATGGCATATACTTTGATAATGCCCATTTTCTGCCCTATTCCGGGCTCTTCGGTGCCTATCATTACATCCGGGATATTGTCGCAATACGCAACGCTAGGAGAGACACAGCCTTCGTTCTGGCACTGAGCCATAAAGTCGGCGGCCTCGATATCGTCGTAGTTTTGGCCGACATCCAGGACATAATACTGGTTGCCGGAATCTTCGGTAACTTCTATCCTGATACGGTAATCATCGGTAGAATAGAATACTTTGTTCTTGGGGTCGTACTGTGGGCGAACATTCTTGGTGATTTCCTGTATAAGACACTTGGTAATATAAACCCCGTTTCTAGTGGGTTCATCGCCGTGGTATCCTGTCTGAAACTTCACCTCGTATTTTGCCGGATAAAATGCATTTGGCATAAAATACCTCCTTATGCTTGCTTGAATTGTATAAAGTCCTAAGGACTAAGCCTACACTTATATTGTAACATATTTTGTAAATAAGTAAAGAGGGGGCGATGGTTTGCTTTTTATGCTAAAATCTGATATAATTTGGCTATGAAAAAGTTACCTATAGTGGCGCTAATAGGCCAAACAAATGCTGGAAAATCCAGTATCCTCAACCGTATGGCTAAAAAAAATATCGCAATAGTGGCCCGCGAGGAGGGCACCACGCGCGATAATGTGATGGCTACCATAGATGATAGCTTTATACTAATAGACACTGCTGGGCTTAAAGACCCAAACGATGATTTCGAGGCATCTATCCAAGACCAGATAGCCGATGCCATTGATGCGGCGGACGTGATACTCGTTACGCTGGATTCAGCAAAATATTTTGACTATCGCGATGCTAAAATAGCTAAAGACGCATTGAGGTCTAGAAAGCCAGTATATTTAGTGCTAAACAAATGTGATCTTGGCGAGTCTTTACCTATCACTGAATTTCGAGCGTTAGGGATAGCTCCAGAAAATATCTATTATGTGTCTGCCACTACTGGGCAAGGAATTAATAAGCTAAAGAGCGTGTTGCCAAAGGGAAGTGTGCAAAAAAGTGATGATATGTTGAAAATAGCCCTTATCGGACGGCCAAATGTAGGAAAATCTTCACTTTTTAACTCGCTAGGCAAAAAGCAACAAGCTATAGTGTCCAGTCGTCAAGGTACAACTAGAGATATCAACCGAATAAGCGTAAAGTACAAAGGTAGAAAATTAGAAATCTTGGATACGGCA
>JAZNGO010000005.1:0-29054 GCA_045576515.1 Candidatus Nanosyncoccus sp.
GCTACTACCTACTACGAAAATTATTTTTATCCTACACTAGAATCATCCATTCATGCCAATGGCGCTGCTAGCTTATCACAAACATTATCACAATACACCTATACTGGCTTTGCCAAAGTCCCATTACGCCAAATTCTACTACACACCACACACGGCTCTGATAACATTACCGCCCTTACCGAATATTGCGACGAAAACACCACTTTTGTGCATTTCTTCCCCGAGCCGCCCTTCACCACCACCTCATACCACTTTACCTACGACTACTCTTGCAATTTCTAACATTTTCAGTTATAATAAAGTCACTGGCCTCATAGTATAACGGTTAGTACAACGGGTTTTCATCCCGTCAATCCGAGTTCGACTCTCGGTGAGGTCACCATATTTAGTTATCACATTTAAGTATATAAACCCATTTATGGGATTTATTTTTTACCAAGGGGACGGAATACTATAATATAATCTTTAATTATCACATTACAAAGTTTCCAAAATACAGCAAACTATGTAACATCCATCAAACATACATTTGATTTCGCTAAGGCATAGCTTTCAAAAAAACCGCTATACTACTTTTTCTTTCTTCCAAATAGTTTACCCAGATGCATAGCATAGCCAGCTTTTTGCCCTATGTCCATAGCATCACCTACTACTGGCACTTTTTGCAAAGCATCATGAGCTTCTTGATGTACCGCAGCTCTAGTAGGTAGCACCGCATCCTTCGCTTGGCGTAAAGCATTGTCCGCTGCACCTTCTACCATACCCTCGGCTACCATTTTGCCTACAGTTTGTTTCTTTGTACTCTTTGCCTTTGCATCATCTACTATTGCACTTTTTACCTTTGAACTAGTTGCCACTTCAGTAAATAAGTCTAAATATTGTTGGTTGAGCGGACTCTTATTAAACTCCGCTTCAAATTCCCCCACATCTTTGCACTGCCTCCCCAACTTTTCGATCTCACTAAATAGCGCATCTATTTTTTTCTTTTCCCCCGCCCCTACTTCATACGTATTAAACATCGCTTGTTTTCGCGAGTCAATGCTTTGTTTTATATATTCATCCATGCCACCATTATACACTAGCTTGACCCATCACAAAATAAGCTTCCGAAATGCAACAAATAGTATGGCGTTACTTTACTATTACTTTACTACTATACTTTTTCCAGCACAGTTAAGTATTTATCACTTTTTCTTATTTCTATTTTCTTTACATCACGGAATAATCTATGTTCGCCTTCCGCCTGTATTGTTACTGTAGCCGGCTGACAAAATTCTAGCACATCACCATGCGTTATTACGCCCGGCACTTGCTTTAGTATACTTCGCGTCATCCACCCCACTAGCCGCCAAAATGATGTTAGCTTCGCTGCGCCACTTTGAAATGCCTTGGCACTGTGATAGTACTCTCCGCCTTTCATCACTCGCGCTACCCACTTACCATTTACTGCTACATAGTCCGAACACTTATTTTGTACCTTACCATTTAGGCTTACTTCCGGCAAAAATTTCTTTTTGTGCCGGTGTTTAAAATACCACCCTGCTAGCGCCGTATACGATATCACTTCTCGACCAAATCTTGTTTTTAGCTTTTTCCTCATTCCCGGCTCGTCATATATATATACTGCTTCCGCCATCATGCCTATAGTCGTGTAACAAGTTGCGTAGCGAAATATTTTGCCATCTACTACTATCTCTAGCGGATAATATTTTTCCTTATGTATTTTTTTACTAAAAATATCTTCTAAGCTTTGGGTCTCTAGTGTCCGCGCCAAATCATTAAAATTACCATATGGTAGCACTGCAAGCGTAGCATCTTTACTAGACTTCAATATACCATTTGCCGCAATTACGCCCGTGGCATCGCCACCGGCAGCAATCACCAAATCATCATCTTTTATAAGACCCGCCAAACTCTCTACATTTTTCTCAATGCCAATTTTCTTTATTTCGTACTTACCAATCATGTAGCCTTTTAGCGCACATAGCCTATCTATCACTTCCCTTTTTACATCGGCAAACCTAGATGAATTAGGATTGTATACTACTATTACGCGTTGCATCTTCCTCACTAACGCAAGCTAGGCAATAACCATCTTAGCAAGGTGTATATTACTACATATGCTGCCAACCCTATCACTATCTCAAAAAGTCTTCGCTTGGCCTTGCGCGTTTGTTCTTCGCTACCACCTGCGGTAAGATACTGAATCCCAGCCACCGATATGCCTATCACCCCAAATATCCCCACGCCTATAGACAGTATATCTACCGCTAAGTTGAGTATACACATTATCCTAGCTTCACCAGTTTTCTCGCCATTTTTATCCACCGCATCTTTACAACCAGTCAATATAGCCACTTCGGGAGGCTCACTAGCAAACACGCTCACCGGACTCGCAGCCATCACCGGCGCACTCACATTTGCTAGCGCTAGCGCTATTGTTGTTGCTATTGTTGCTATTTTGTAAGTCATATATTACCTCAAATATTCATGTAATTTTTTCGTTTCTTTATTTTTACGCAACTTCGCCAAAGCCTTCGCTTCTATCTGGCGAATCCGCTCACGCGTCACATCAAATTCATTACCTACTTCTTCTAGTGTATGCGGCCTTCCACCGCCTATGCCAAATCTCAGCCGTATGATTTTTTGCTCTCTATCAGTAAGTGTAGCAATAATCTCCGACAGTTGCTCTTTCAGTATTTGGTTTGCCGCTGAATCTTCTGGTGAATCACGGTCTTCATCTTCTACAAAATCACCCAGCACCGAATCTTCTTCGTCGCCATCACGTCCCACCGATGCATCTAGCGAAGCAATGTCTTGCTTTATGCGCATTACGTAATCTATCTTTTCTGGCTCCATGTCTAGAGCTTTAGCTATTTCCTCATTAGTAGGTTCACGATTCAGCTCCGTTGTAAGCTTACGCGTAGTGCGCAATACTTTGTTGATGGTTTCCACCATGTGCACAGGTATACGAATAGTCCGAGCTTGGTCTGCTATGGCCCGCGTAATAGCCTGTCTCACCCACCAAGTAGCATAGGTAGAAAACTTAAACCCTTTATCTGGGTCAAACTTATCTACTGCCCTCAGTAACCCGGTATTACCTTCTTGTATCAAATCCAAAAAATCTAACCCCCGCCCGCCGTATCTTTTGGCTATAGATACCACTAGCCGCATATTAGACTCCACCATTTTATCTTTGGCTTTTTTGTCGCCTTTTACTATGCGCTGCGCTAGGTCTGCTTCTTCTTCTGGCGTCAACAATGGAATTTTGCCAATCTCACGCAAATACAGCCTTACAGAATCATCCGCAAAAGCATCTACATTCTCAGCTGTAATAGCGAGGTCTTCATCTGAAAATTCTTCTTCCCCCTCTATGTCGCGAGATTCTGGCTCATCAAAATCTATCGCCATATTGCCTACAGTCAAAATATCATCTTTGTTAGAGCTCATTTACTTAAGTATATACTAGTATTATATTTTTTGCAAGTCACGAATTTCGCGCAAAATCCCTTCGTATTCATCGCTGTCCTCATCTATTTCCGCCAACTTATCATTTAGTTCTTTTATTTTTTGTCTTCTTACTTCCATATTATATCGCGCCATCAGTTCTTTAGCCTCTTTTTCTAGACTCGCCTCGTCCACATCCTGATATGTAGCACCAAACACCAGTTCCAGCTCTCCTAGTCTAGTATCGTCCTCTGGTATTTCTATGGCTATCTGAGTTTTGGTAATTCCACCAAATATTTTAAGAGCTAGTAGTCTATCTTCCAGTTTTTTTAATTTGTCGTTTTTTGCTACAGTTTTAGGCTTTTTCAAGTATTTTTTGCCAGCTTTGGCTAGCTTTTCATTCAGCCTGTCACCCTTTTCCCGTAGTATCTCCACCTCCACCCCCAACTTTTTTGCCACCTTCTCCTCGTAACTTGCCTTTTCTATTTCATCTTTTATGTACCCTAGTAATTTTAGTGCCACATCAGAATATTTGCGCTTGCCTATTACCGAACTCAAATCTACATTTTGTTCGTATTTTTTAAGCAGCCACTCCACCGCCGGCTCACTTTTTGCCACCGCCACCTGCCACAACTTCGGGTCTTTTTGAATCAGCTCATCTGGATCTTTCGCACCATGGTAGTCTGATATTACTGTTAAATCTATTCCTAAATCTCCCGCCATCATGATGGCCCGCTCTGTTGCTTTCACTCCAGCCGCATCTCCATCATAGGCTAGTCTTATGTCTGATGTCAAATTTGCTAAGGCCTTTAAGTGTTGTTCCGTCATTGCCGTACCAGATGTCGCTACCGCCTCTTTTACCCCCGCCTGATGCGAAGATATCACATCCATATTTCCTTCCACTATTACTACATAGCCACTTCGCCGTATTGCTACCTTTGCTTGGCTCAATCCAAAAATAAACTTAGACTTGTTAAAAAGCAATGTTTCTGGAGTATTCAGGTACTTCGGTTCGCCCTTGCCCACGATTCGCGCCGTAAATCCTATCACATTGCCAGTAGTATCTATAAAAGGTACCATCATTCTATCGCGAAACATATCAGTTTTAAACCTATTTAAGAGCCCTGCCATGTCTAGATCTTCTTCGCTAAACCCACGCTTTTTAAGCGCATTCACCAAGGCCTTGCCACTAGCCGGCGCATAGCCTATCTTAAATTCTTCTACAGTTTTACGATTCAAATTCCGCTTATAAAACACATATTCACATACTGCCTTGCTACGCGTCAAGCATATTTGATAATATTTTGTAGCTAGCGCCAGCGCTTCGCGTGCCCTTGCTTTGCGCTGCGCTACTTTAGGATTGCCGCCCTGGTATTTAGTGAGGTCCACTCCAGCCTGTCCAGCTAGCTTTTCTAAAGCCTCACGAAATCCTATTCCTTCCACCTCCATTACAAAGCTAAAAATATCGCCACCTTTATTTGCCGAAAAATCATGCCAAATGCCTTTTTCTGGCGACACCATAAAACTAGGGGTTTTATCTACCCCCCACGGCGAACGCCCCTTTAAATTCCGCCCGGCTCTTTTGAGTTCCACATATTGCCCCACCACGTCTTCTACACTTAGCCGAGATTTTATTTCCTCCTTCGCATCCTGCATATGCCCTCATTATATCATTAAGTTCTTCTCTAGCCTATACCTTACACAGTTTCCGAAATGCAGCAATTTATGCAACAGCATCGCAAATAATGCAGTATCTATCCAATATGCATATTCCGTGGTATAATTTATACTATATGGATAGACAAGAATATCTTAATGAAATATCCGCCAGCGCTCGCCCTATTACTCCTAAGCGCGGCAACAAAATCTTGTCCTCTAAATTCTTTTGGGTGGGCTTTATTGGTATAGTTGCATTTATCGTTATAGCCATCATCGGCGGCATCATCGGTAATTCCAGCACCGGCTCCAAAGACCAGCTTTTTTCACTAATTTTACATCTAGACAATACAGTAGAAATTATCCAAGAATACCAGTCTTCTATTAAGTCTTCCGACCTTCGCTCCTACAGCGCCTCTCTCGGTAATATTCTATCAAGTAGCGCAACCGACCTCACCAACTACGCCACCGAAAAATACAACTTCAAAGCTAAAGATGTCAAAAAGTCCATTTCCGAAGAAGAAACTACCGCTAAGGATGCACTTTATGATGAGCTATTCAACGCCAAAATCAACGGCTACCTAGACCGTGTTTATGCCCAGAAATTTGCCTATGAAATATCTATCATCGGCACACGCGAAAGCCAGCTCATCAAGGCCACCTCAAACTCTACCCTCCAAGAAATTCTCACCAAATCTTACAATAGTTTGTCCAATTTATACGACAATTTTAACAATTTTTCGGAATCTAAATAGAAAGGAGCAATATGTCAACATCCGAAACTAACAAAACAACCAAAGCCAAGGACTATGCCAAAAAGGTCCACGCCAGCGGCTCAAGTTTCCGCAAGGAATTTATCGAGTTTATCAACCGCGGCTCAGTAGTAGATCTCGCCGTGGGTGTCGCCGTGGGTGGCGCTTTTACCGCCATTGTTAATTCTTTAGTTAACGATATTATCATGCCTATAGTTGGGCTTCTCGCCGGTGGCGTAGACTTCACTAGCCTCGCCATCACTATACCCAATTTCTTCGGTACTGGCGATGCTGCAGTTATCGCCTACGGCAACTTCATCCAAAATGTCGTGGAGTTTCTCATTATCGCCTGGGTCATTTTTATGATTATCAAGGCCATGAACCGCATCAATCGCAAAAAAGATGCCAAAGCCGCTCGCGAAGAAAAGAAACCTCTATAATTTATCACTATTGCACAACCACTAGATATCTAAATCGTTCCGTCTACTGCAATTGAGGAACATTAAGAAAAAATTCACCTTTAGGTGGATTTTTTCGCCGGAGGGGCAAAGCGTGTGGTAAAATCTCTGATTACCACATCGCGCAGCTTCCAAAATGCAGTAGGTGGAACGATATACTACAACTCAATTATCATACTATATAATATATGGTATATTTGCTACAGAGTTGCAACCCTGTTAAAACTTCCCAAAAATCTTCTTCAAAAACCCTAGTTTTTCGCCTAATTTTGGCCCTTTCTTGGCCTTTTTGCCTTTTTCCGCCATATACCGGCTCTCTTCAGCCGCAAGCATTGCTAGCCCCACTGCAGTGGCAAATTCAGGCTTTTCCACGGCATCTGCTACACCACCTAGCCCCTTGGGGGTACCTATTTTTACGGCAGCCTCTAGAGATTTTTTAGCAAAAAGGTCAATATCGCGCATTTTGGCGCCGCCACCCACTAGTATCATCCCCTCCGGGAGCCTTTGGTCATACTTGGCCGCTTTTAGCTTTTTACGAATCTCGCCAAATATCTCGTCTAGCCGTGCTTTTACTACTTCCTCTACTTCTTTTCGCTCAAACACCCGCTCGTCTTTACCTTCTCGGCCTATTTTTATCACAGGCGACTTCTCTACATCAAAATTCCCAGTTACAAACCTCTGCTTTATTTCTTCCGCTAGGCTTGGGTCTATAGCAAGCACTATAGCTAGGTCGTTGGTAATATTGTTAGAGCCAGCCGGCACCACACCTACATACTGCAAATCACCTTCTTCATACACCGCTACAGATGTAGTAGCTGCACCCATATCTATTACTGCTACGCCATTTTCTTTTTGTCTGTCTGTGAGCACCGCCTTGGCTGCCGCCACTACACTAGGCACCAATCTATCTGCACGTACATCCGCTGCCGCTGTTGCTTTTTTTAAATTTTCACAATTAGGCGTCAAAGCCGACACCACGCAGGCACGCATCTCGAGCCTTGCACCAGCCATACCCATAGGGTCTTTTATACCGCCCTGCCCATCTAGTGCGTATTCTAGGGGTATTACATCTAGCACATCTCTATTGGCCGGTATCCGGCCGGACACTGCTACATCTTCTACTCTGTTCAAATCTTCACAGTTAATTTCGTGCTCAACCGTGCCTACTGCTATCATGCCTTCTGTTCTAGTGGATAATATACTAGCGCCATTTATAGACACGTAGGCGCTACGTACATCATAGCCGCCCATTCGCTCTGCCTCGCCTAGCATTTTGTCTATTGCTCCGGCTGGCCCAGCCAAATTTGCCGGCACACCTTTGCGCATACCTGCGGATTTACCTTCATTGTATCCTACTACTGCTATTTCACCGTCTTTGTTTACCGATGCTATCACCGCACGAATATTTTCCGTACCTACATCTAGCCCTGTTACAAACTTGCTATTTTCATCCATAAGCTTATTATACCAAAATCTTTTATATATTCAAATTTTCATTTTTTTATTTTTTTGCTTTTTACTCCCCACGCAACTGCTCCGCACAAACTTTACGGGCGGCCACCCTCCTACCCGTAGAAATTCACCATTCTCTGTTTAATCCACTAAACAACGCACCGAAAAACCAGAATACCTACTATATCTATTAGATGGACCTACGCCAGTCTTTAAAAAGTATGTTTGATATACATATCCTTCATCGTAAACCGTGTTAGACCAATAGCGACCATAAGTACCAACATCGTCGAGCTTGCTACTGCCTACACAGCCCGGCCGAACCAACCACAACGGACTTATACGTATAGTCTTAAATCCGTCCGATAAATAACTATATATGTTACACATGCCACCACAACCTTCATGAATATTATCCTCCAGTATATCATAGCTTTGAATTAGGTTAGCCATATCACTATAGTATATATCACTAGTATTAGGCCCTTTTGGCAATCTCCATCCAGCCGGACAAATAGAGTCGGGCGCGTTTTCATATGGTGTGTCCATTCCTTCTGTATTATTGCTCGCCACCGCCACAGACCAGTTGTAATAGTTGCCAGCATGATAGTGAGGGCAAGAACCGTCAGTGTAGAATCTCTCGCATGCCTGTTGCGAATCGTAGAAAGTATCTGGGTCATTATTGCCAGAAGTATAGTAGTATACATTACCTGGATTAGCAGAATAAGGAGCAGTATTACTACTTACCCATCCTTCTAACTCGCCATCAGTAAAGTCAATAGTAGAATGTCCTTCATCTGGCTTCCATTTGGCAGTAGGGTCAGGATGCGCCGGGTCACTCCAACCTAAGTCCGTATCCTCGTGAGTGTAAGTAGTGTTTTCGTCTATATCTAGGTCTAGGTTTTGTGTCATCCATACCTTACCATCTGCTAGTTTAGATATGTAGTAAGACTTATCATCACCACGATAATCTATGAGTGTATACTGCTTACCTTCCGGCATAGCTGCTATCAGTGCTGTCTTTTCCTCTGCAGATAGTTTAGCAAAATCTTGCATATAGGTAAGTTTGTCTATAGGATTTACTGGAGTAATGTTGTACTCTATCTCCCCACTATATGTTCCTAGTGGCAAAGTACCATCTACTTTTAGGCCGTAGTATACATTTATCTCCTCATGAGTAGCTGCTGTCTCTCCTTCTGCTACTATAGCTGGGTTATCTGCTATTGGTACTGGTAGATAGTCTTCATCTTCTTCATTTAGCCTATATCCCCATGTATTATCACCTAGTCTTGCATTCTCTACTGGAGCTATATAGTATTCACTAGTCTCATCTCTATTTAGGTATAGATTAGCACTTAATGCATCTTCTATCATAGACATAGTTACTGTATATCCACTTGCGTCTGTAGTGGCATATAGTGTGTCTTTTACAGTTACTATAGTAGATTCTTTACTATCTTTGTCTATAGTAGCTACTATAGTTACTTTATCTTCTGTTTCTAAGTAAGTGCCTTCATCACTATTGCTATTAGTTTCATCACTGGCAGCCTTAGTAACTGGTATTACTAAGTTACCTACCAGTACTGTAGCTGCAAGTATAGCTATAGTACTACTAACTACTGTAGCTAACTCCTCTTTCTTACTTAGTTTATCATTTTGATGTTTGCGATGTTTATGTATTAGTATGGCTACCATAGCTCCTAATGCAAGTACTGCTATTATAGCTGGTAGTATTATACTAGCAGAAGAACCTATTCCTCCACTATTACTTCCTACATCACTTATAATACCAGTATCTGGTACTGTTATGTTTGTTTCTTCTCCAGATTCTGGAGTAGGTGTTGGTGTTACAGGACTCTCTGCATCCTGTATGATGACTTCTATGGGTATAGTTGTCATATATTTTCTCCTTTTGTTAATTATTATTTACTTTCCCTACGACCATCTATAAAAATGGCACCGCGAGGTGCTATAGTCCAACAATTTAGTCAGTAAAACCGGCCAAACATCGACTCCTCACGGTGCCATACATGATGTTTGACGATTTTGTCTAAAAATCGGCTTTACTTATAAATTGTCAAACTATAGCACTTTCATTATACCACAAGCACCATTACCCACGCAACAAAAAAGTGTTGTATTTTTTACAACACTTTTATTCTATTTTTAGTCTGGCATAGTCAATACTTCATAACCATCGTGAGTTACCAGCACCGTATGTTCACAATGGCACCCTATAGAACCATCTTTCATTTTTACTGTCCAATTGTCATCCCTGTCTATATAATTTGCCGGCTTACCCAGGCACGACATCGGCTCTATACAGATAGTGTCGCCTTCCACTAGCTTATAGCCGTGGCCCTTTTTGCCATAATTTGGCACTTCCGGCGCCTCGTGCATTTCTTTACCTATACCATGCCCAATATAATTTTCTATCACCCCCAAATGCCCTTTGCGTAACACCTTCTCTACTGCATGCCCTACATCGCCAATGTGTGCACCTGGCCGTACCTGCTCTATACCTTCCCACATGGCAGCCTCATTTACTGATATCATCTTCTTTATGGCCGGCGAGCCAGTACCACCTACCAGCATGGTAAATGCCGAATCGGTAAAATACCCCTTATAATATATATCTAAGTCAAACGATACTTTATCGCCCGCCTCTAGTACTTCATCTGTAGGTGCACCATGCACTAGCTGGTCATTAATAGATATACATATCGCCCCTGGAAAATCTTCCTCTAACATGTCATAAGCTACGCCCGCGCCTCGCACCACTATTTCTTTACGTACCCATGCATCTATTTCCTTACCTGTCATACCAGGCTGTACATAGTTTTTAAGGTCGCGCAGTAAATTGCCTAATATTTTACCGCCTTCGCGCATCGCCGTAATCTTCTGCGCCAAAGTTTTGGCATCTGCAGTTTCTTTATTCACCATAGCTTCGCTCTATTTCTCCACCATTCACATCATCCACTTGCTCCGTAGCATCTGGAGCCATTCTTTTTACCACCTCAGCTAGCCTAGCAGTTACCTCCTCCACCGCACCTACTCCATCTACTCGCTCTACTGGGATATTCTTTTCTTCCAACAGCGGTAAAATTTCCACAATATTTTTCTTATATATATCAAATCTCCGCTCTATACTCTCCCTCTCTTTATCGTCATCCCTACCGCGCAAAGCCAGTCTCGCCAAAAGCTCCGCCTCCGGCACTTCTAGTATAATAGCACCATTTAGCTTGCCCGGCATATTTTCAAGTATCCACTGCGTTTGCACTTTGTCACGCGGATAGCCATCTAGTATTACATCAAATCCTTCGGCCTCTGTCTTGGCTATTTGCTTCCCCATCATTTTTATTACATCTTCATCTGGTATCATGTTACCGCCATTAATAATCTCATCATATTCATTCGTTTGCCGAATCGCTTCTCCTACCGATAGCCATCGCCAGCCAAATAATTCCGCCAGCTCACGCCCCTGCGTACCCTTACCAGAACCAGCCAAACCAAATAATGTTATCATATATCTCCTTTTTCTTTTATTATACCACCCTACGCAAAAAATCTCCCCCTTAGGAGAGATTATTTGAGCCCTAGCTTAATCCGCTCGGTCTTTTCGGCCTTACGAATCTCGCGAATGATTGCCTTTAGCCTGCGCTCACGCTTGGATATAGGCTTACTGTACCGCATTTGGGACTTTTTTAGCGGCATCATACCACTTTGCAAAACTTTGCGGTTAAACCGACGAATTACGTTCTCATTCGCCTCATTTTGGTCTTTTCTAGTTACTTTAATAGCCATATTGCTATACATTATAGCACAGTCTTCAAAATTTATCAATAATAGGGTTGTATTTTTAAAAAAATCATGTATAATATACCTATAGTGGATTCGTAGCTCAGTTGGTTAGAGCGCTGCCCTGTCACGGCAGAGGTCGCGAGTTCGAGTCTCGTCGGATCCGCCACTGAAAATAAAAAAGGCCCGAAGGGTCTTATTTCATTTTCAGCCGATGGTATCCAACGAGTCGCGAACGTAAGTTCGCCTTTTGGAGGAGATGAGAGAAAAGAAAGCTCGCTTTCTTTTCCGAAACGACGAACAAAAGTCTTCTCATCCGGAAAATGAGAAAAACTCGTCTATTTTGCTTTTACATACCAGGAATTTTGAATGCCCCTGGATCTACCGCCTGCGGCGCGTATATCTGATCTTGCATCGCTGGCTGTGGCCCTAGTGATGTCGGCTCTGCAGGCTGGTCACCGGAAGAAATTATCGGCATCGCCGGAGCTGCTGGAGCCGGAGCACTAACCGACATGCTTGGCGTACTAGGCATTCCTGGCGCCATGGCTCCCGTAGCCCCATTTACAGAATTGTCCATATTTATAGGTGGTGTCGGTGGAGGTGGTAATATTTCTTGCCCAGGTAGTGGCATATAGTTCATTTCTGGCACACCATTTATTTCCGGTGCGCTAGCTACTTGTGGTGCCATCATCGAAGCTGGGTTGGCACCAGCCATAGCTCCTCCAGCACCACCTAGTGCGTCCTCTAGCATCTTTCCATATTTCTCTGAGCCATCACTAGGCATCGCCGCCATATCACTACCAGCTGGCGGTTGAATCACCTTTTCTGCATATTCTTTGCTTACTAGTCCTTCGGGCTCGTTTGCGCCCGGCGTAACTCCCTCCGCCATTCCAGCACCTTCACCAGCTTCTCCCCCTGGTGCCATCACCTGTGGCAATACTGGCTCACCAGTCAAAAATCCAGAGTTAGTTTCCGCAGCACTCACATCAGAAGCAGACATCCCGCCCAAGCTAGAATTAAGCTCAGATTCTACTACCGCTGTAGGTTCGCCGTTACTTTCAATCTTTACTGGCTGCTCCACAGCCTCCGGCACCGCCTCATTACCAGCCATAGCCAAGCTCGCCTCAGCCGCCTTCAAATCTTCCATAAGCGCCGAAGGCTGCTCCTCAGGCTGTGCAGGCGCACTCTCAGTATTTAGCGCAGCAGCGTCAAAGTAAGTTTCCTCCGGTACTGGCGCAACGCTAGCTTCATTTGCCGCTCCCGCGTTACTGGCTACTTCTTTCGCACTTGCATTATCTTCTGCTGGTGCTTCCTCCACTACTTCCTCGTGCTTTATATCCAGCTTGGTCGGGTCACCCCCACCTTGAGCCACAGCCTTAACCCCTGCTGCATATAACTCATTCTCTACATCTGGCGTAATATTTTTAGACACTAACTGCTGATTTGCCCCCGAAGCCATCAGTTTTGAGGCAATCTGCATAGTAGCAGGCGTAGTTTTAGCATTGGAGAACCTATTCGTAGCGGCCACTATACCAGTCAAAAACGCCGTAGCTTCATCTTTATCAAGCTTCACATTGTTCCCCATACTATATAGTAACCTAGCTATCATTTCAGATACCGAGCTGGCTTTTTTATCACTCCATTCTATTTCGCCAAATTTCCCCGGATTACCAGTAGTAATATTTACCACAGACGCATCATGCATAATACGCCCGTGTTCTCTCAGCGCCGAATCCAAATCCGCCCCATTTGCCACATCTAGTGCCAGTACTAGGTCTACATTATAATCCCCATAGGTAAATTCTAAGTCATTCTCGGTTATCTTGGCTCTATACGGCGTAATATATATCTTTACGTAGTCTCCGTCCAACTTGTACCGCAGGTGGTCTGCTTTTTCTTTGTTCAAAGCTATCACAAAATCTTGCAAAGTATCCGCTGTCGGCTCAAAAGTATCTTCAGGTTTTAGAAATTCCAGCGCATTAGGCGTAGCACCAGAATATATCGCTGCCACCCGCTTACCCATAGCATCTAGACAAAGCGTCAGCCCTATCGCTGCCGCCATTTCATCTACTGATGGGTCACTAGATAGCGCTACTAGCACATTCTGAGCTTCTATCATCCTATTTGCCACTTCTATCGCTACATTAGGCGAGCTAGATTTTTTTGACTCCGGAGTACTCGGCGTCAAAGCTATAGGAGTAGTAGGCTTAGAATTCTCGTCCATACCACCATATTAGCATAAGCTCCTATTTTTCGCAATACTTCCTATGCGCAAAACCCTCACAATTCCCAAATTTTTCGCAAATATTCACACCAAATCTGCCCAAACTCCCATTTTCCCCTTTACTTTTTTAGATAAAAGAGTTATAATAGTTCGTAAGTTATTAATTTTAATGTAAATAGGAAAAATAATGCCAATTATCAAATCCGCCAAAAAGGCCGCCCGGCAAGCTGCTAAGCGCACCGAGCACAACTCAGAAATCAAAAAATCCATCAAAGCCGCTTTCAAGGCTTTCAAGGCTAACCCTACGCCAGCCACTTTGGCTAAGGCTCAGTCCGAATACGACAAAGCCGTAAAAAAAGACCTTATCAAGGCCAACACTGCTTCACGTCGCAAGGCCAAACTCCACGCCATCGCTAAATCCGCTGGCGTTAAGCTAGAAGCTGCTCCAGCCAAAGCTACTGCTAAACCAGCTACTAAGGCCACTGCTAAGCCAGCCGCCAAAAAGCCCGCTGCTAAGGCCACCGCTGCCAAATCTACAGCGAAGCCAGCCGCAGCAAAAAGCTCTGCACCAAAAGCCAAGGCTGCAAAGAAGTAGATTTCATATCTAAGTCTAGTTTAGAGAGTTCTTTCAGGGCTCTCTTTTCTTTTACACCGGGATGTGCCTTGTAATCCTTCAGCGCCTGCGATATCATTAGCCCACAAAACATCACCGGCTCTTCCTCGGCCTGGATCTTACTTAGCATCTCTGCCGCTTTTTTACCATCACGCTTCGCCGTCCTATATATGTCAAACACCAGCCCCATATTTGGATTTTTCGGTAGCGCAAACTCTCTCCATACTACCTTATCTTTCAAGGCCTTATATGTAGCAGCTCTTTTATCTATTTTTAACTCAAATATCACAATATTGTGCGGTGTGTCTACATATTCCGGCAGTTTATCATACGCTGCCTTATTTTCTGCCAAATCCCTTATTAATATATTGCGCTTCTCACTAAACAGAGAATTGCCCCAGAACACGCTTGGCATATCTTCTGTTTTTAGCTCCGCACCCTCTATTATTTCATACCCACTCCCTAATTCTACCTCTATTTCGCGCTTTGCTCGCACCCTATCTTCACCATAATATACCTGCATCATTTTTCACCCCTGTTAGCGGAACTTTCATAGGCGCTCCCTTCAGCTTTTACAGGGGGAATTTGACATTTTGGGCAAATATGTGTTCCGCGCCCCGCTACACGTATCTTTATTATCTCTGTGCCACATCTTGGACACGCTGTTCCTTCCTTGCGAAACACCTGCGCAAATTTTTCTAAATAATCTCCCTTAATACCATCTGCTCTTACATAAGTAGCCATCGTAGAGCCTCCCGACTCTATAGACCTATCCATCACTTTACATGCTTCTTCCAAAAGCCGCCCTACTTCATCTCGACGCAACCCCCCCGCTAGCCTCTGCGGATGTATTTTTGCCGCGTACAATGCCTCATCAGCATAAATATTCCCCAACCCACATATCACTGTTTGGTCTAGTATCACTGCTTTTATACACGCTTTTTTGTGCCGTGCCAGTTTATCACATAGCTCATCCACCGTCATTTGCCATGGCTCTTTGGCCAGCTTGCCAATAAATGCATCCTTTTCCACCTCCGCCGTAGTCACTACTTTCACAAAACCAAATTTCCTTTGGTCATTAAAATACAGCACTCCATCGGTAAATTTTATCACTACCCGCGTTTGCTTATTCGGTAGCTTCGCCACAAAATTCTCACTCGGATGCCCCGCCGCATAACGCCCCAGTGCCAAATCTACCTTTTTGCCATCATATATCAGCTGACCAGTCATTCTAAGATGTATTATTAGCGACTTTCCGCCGCTCATATCTATTACTAGTGCCTTGCCATAACGCCGTATTGCCACTATAGTGCGCCCTATCACATTACTCACCTGCCCTATAAAAGATTTATCGCACAGCACCTCCACTGCTACGATTTTTTGCTTTACGATATATTTTATAAGCCCCCTCCGGATAGTCTCTACTTCTGGTAATTCTGGCATTTTACTCCTTCAGTCAATTTTAGCACATTTCTAGCCCTATTACACATTTTACACAAGCCGAACAAATCACCAAAACATATCTTTGCTATATAATTCGCTAGTATTGAGGAACATTAAGGCAAAACTTGGCGTTAGCAAGTTTTGCCGCCGGAGGGGCAAAGCGTGTGGTAAAATTTTTATTACCACATCGCGCAGCTTCCGAAATACAGTGAATTATATAGCAATATTGGCAATACCCATTTTTTCACAAAATTGTGGAAAACCCCCACATTTAGCGTAAAAAAGTACTTGACACACACTATATATGGGGGCTATAATAGAAAACGGTAATACTAATAACAGCCTACGGGCGAAAGGAAAACATGAAAAAAATAATCTATAACACACCCAACGACACAGCGAATTTCGACATCAAACGCTTCGTAAAGTCACTTAGCAGATACGCTAAAGTTTCCGAAAAAGATGCTCTAGCCGCACTAGCAGACTTCGACCAATACGAAACCATGCATGTATCCTGTCTTGTCGAAGCAGGCACCAAGCTCATTGGTGACAAAGCCGGCGACAAGGTCGCCAAAGAATACTTCGATGCTCACTCCGAGTATTTCGAAGAAGGCAAATTTGAGCGCCTTCGCCGCATTACTGGTTACCTAGTAGGCACTCTAGACCGCTGGAACGATGCCAAAAAAGCCGAAGAATGCGCTCGCGTCAAGCATTCAGTCAATTCCGCTGTGGATGATGCTGAACGCTTAGCTGCACTCGAAACCCAAGCCATGGAGCGAAGCATAGCTTACGCTACGCGCTAAAGCACCAATAAATAGTTACTTCATTCTCTATAATTGATGAAAAATTAAGAAAATATTGCCGAAAGGCAATTTTTTCTTGCTCCTACAATTCGCCCCAGTTATATCCTATGGTCACTTCTACAGCCAGCTTCACTTTTAATTCTGGCGCTACCGCCTCCATCTCTCGCTTTAGTATATCAGCCACCTCTTTAGCTACTTCTTTATCACATTCCACTATCAGCGAATCATGCACTTGCATTACTAGCTCGGCGCCCTCTGGCAAAGCTTTATCTACCCGTATCATCGCCCGCTTCATTAGGTCAGCCTCAGTGCCTTGTATCGGCATGTTCTGCGCCGCTCGCTCTGCTGCCTGTCGTATCAGGAAATTTGATGATTTTACATCTGGTGTAGGCCGTCGCCTACCATAATAAGTCTCTACATAGCCTTGTTCGCGCGCCTGCTTTAGTATTACCTCCAGCTTATGTTTTATCGGCGCTCTTAATTCAAAATACCTATCTATAAATTGCTTTGCTTCCGGCACGCTCATCTTTGCCGCATCGGCTAGCCCCTTCACGCTCATACCATACAGCACACCAAAATTTATCACCTTAGCTGCTCGCCGCTGAGTCTTGGTTACCTTATCAAAAGGCACATGAAAAGCTTCCGCAGCCGTCTTAGTATGTATATCTACATCGTTATTAAAATCTTGGATTAGCGCTTCATCCCCCGCCAGCACTGCCGCCAGCCTTAGCTCAAACTGCGAATAGTCAGCCGATACCAGCACCTTCCCACTTGGTGCCACAAATCCCGCCCGTATTCGCTTACCACCATCAGTACGCACAGGTATGTTTTGCAAATTCGGATTTACCGAAGATAGCCGCCCAGTAGATGTCACATTCTGCGTAAAAGTAGTGTGTATTCGCCCATCTTTATCAGCCATTTCTGGCATTGGCACTATGTATGTAGATAGTAGTTTGGCCGCTTCACGGTAGTTTACTATCATATCTATTATCGGGTGCAAATCCTTCAACTTTTCTAGCTCTCTAGCACCCGTAGAATACCCCCGCGTAGTTTTTTTGATACCCTTAGTAGGTAACCCCAAGTCACCAAACAGCACTTCCCCTAGCTGCAAAGGCGAATTCACGTTAAACTCTCGCCCCGCTGCTGCAAATATCTCCTGCTCTCTTTGCCTTACTTCTGCACTATACTCTTTTTCAAGCTTAGCAAAATATTCTCGGTCTATCAACATGCCTTTTCGCTCCATTTTGTAAAGCACTGGTATAAGTGGCAAGTCTAGCTCCGTAAGTACTTCATATAGCTTTGGCAATTTTTTAAATTCACTTATTTGCTGCCTATATGTTACTATTTTGTCACCACTTTTCACCTGCTCTCGCGCTAATGGGTTCAGCAAAAATTCCGCCTGCACAAGGTCCCAATACTTTTTTCCGCCCAGTATTTCCCGCGCCACCTTTTTATCTGCATGCATCGCCGCCTTTATGTCCCAATCTATTACCATGTCACCCTCATCTACTGGTGTCAATATTTTTATTTGTGGCTCTTCTTCCTTATCATCTTCTATTTCTTCACCATATTTTCTTATCAGCGACTTAAACTCTAGCTTCTTTAGCCCTTCTAACACTCGAGCCTTATCAAAATGAAAATCTTTCATTTTTTCTAGCTTCACTGGCGCATCAAACATTATCTGCGCCAGCTCTTTAGACATATATGCCGACTCTTTCCCTGCCTCTAGCTTAGCATGTACCGCACCTTTTATATCATCTATATGTTTATATATATCATCTAGTGTACCGTATTCATTTAGTAGCTTTACCGCAGTTTTTTCGCCTACTCCCGGCACGCCCGGTATATTATCTGACGCATCACCTTTTAGCGCTTTTAGGTCCAAAAACTGCGCCTTTTTTATGCCATATTTAGCTTCCACCTCAGCTACATTTATTTGCTCTATATTAGAAAACCCTTTCAGTATCCGCCACATATGCGTATTATCATCTACTATCTGTAGCATATCTAGGTCAGATGATATTATATATGTTTCATATTCGCACTTGCCTTTACTATCCACAGTTTCATCTGCCTGCAAACTCAATGTACCAATAATATCATCCGCCTCATAATTTTCTACCTCTACAAAATTCCACCCCAGTGCCTTGGTTAGCTCCTCTAGCAGCGGTATTTGCGTATAAAAATCTTCCCCTGGCTTTATCCGCCCCGCCTTATATTCTGGGTATATTTCTCGGCGCCGTGCTGTAGAAGTCTTGGAGTCCCACGCCACTACTACCTTGGTAGGTTCTAGCTTACGTACCACATCCATAGCTATCGCGGCAAATCCATACACACCTCCAGTAGGCGTACCATCCGTAAGGCTCAGTGGCCCCATTGCATAATACCCACGATAAAATACCGATTTCCCATCTATTAGCACCAGTCTTTTCATGGCTAAAACTCTATTTCCTTTAATACCTTGTCTACATCCGCTTTCAGTTCATCTATCGTACCATTGTTTAGTACATAATAGTCCGCTGCGGCTATCGGGCCACCCTTTTCTAAGTTCTCTATTTCCGACCTATCTCTTTCGCGTATCGCCGCACCGTCAAACGCCCGCCCCGGCCGTGCCGCTACTCGCTTGTAGCGTAGTTTCTTATCTACCACTATAGCTACAAAACTCAAGTTTTTTGGGAACTCATGCCTTAAAGTCTTATATTCTGTCCACGAGTATACTCCATCTAGTACTATTCGCTTTTGCCCTGCCGCTATTAGGTCTTTTGTCTCAGCTATTACCTGCCTTACTACCCAGTCTTTACCTTCAGTTTCACGTATCATCTCGCGAAATTTCTTTTCACTTTCACCATCTTCCGTACGCGCTATACCTCGCTTCTCCATTTCCTTATATATCATTCCTCCAAAGTATACCTTTGGGTAGCCTTTATCTGCTAAGTGATTCACCGCTACAGATTTACCACTGCCACTCATCCCCACTATAGCTATTATCTTCACATTCTCCATACTACCAGTATAGCATATCTATTCTATACTACTCAATACTTCGCCCTTGTCTACACTTTGCGCCAAAGTTTGCGCCATCTTCGCGCCACTACTTTTATCTATCTGCCCTTAGCACGTATTTCGCTTCATGCGTAGCCCCCACAGGCTCTAGGTACCCATTGTCCACCATCTTCTTCAATCGCCGTTGTATGCTCCTGCGGCTAGTTTCCGGCAATATTGCCTCTGCTTCAGATATACTAATAGCGCCAAATTTTACCACATAGCTGAGTATATCCTGGTCTTCTGCATCTAAGCCATCTTTTTTAGTCGGCACCACTAAGTCTAACATTCGAATCTCCGCATCTAATACATGTAGCGATGTCACAAACCCGTCCGTAAAATATTCTAGCCACGGTGTAATATCTGCCTTCACCGCCGTGCTGTATGTTTTGCCATTTACTAGTTGCATCACCGCGTAATAAGCCCTCCTATCCGAAGCATAATACGAATCAAGCACCAGCGCCCCATCACAATCATACTGATGCAATGCCAAATACAGCATAGTTAGCGCTCTAGCCGTGCGCCCATTCCCATCTGCAAAAGGATGGATAGTCGCAAAATGCAAATGTATTACCCCCGCCACTATCACCGGATGCACCAAAAACTGGCTCTTTTCCACCCACCCTAGTAGCTCTTCTAGCTCAGTTTTTACCTTGTCAGCCTCCACTGCCTCATATAGCATCTCGTGAGCCTGGTTTTCTATATACACTGGATTTTTACGAATCTTACCATTACGGCTACTACTTAGCAATCTATTTGTTATCAGCTCGTGTAGTTTCAGTACATCCTCCATCGTAATATCCACATTACCATGGCGCCTCTTATCTATATAGTCTAGCGCTAGCTTATAGTTTTGCACTTCTATCTCGGCATATTCCTCTTTGGTAAGAAGCTTATCAGATGTTATTACTGCTCGCACTTCATTGGCGTTCAAAGGATTCCCCTCTATAGAAGTAGAGCTATGCACAGATTCCACGCTAGCACGTAGCCTTATCGATGCTTCCGCTTCTGGCAATATTCGCCTCCCACGGATTTTATCCTTAAGCTTATCTATCTCCTGTAGATTAGCTTTTATTCTTTCATTTATGGTATATTTTGGCGTATAGTTCATATACTTTGATTATATCACACATCTACGCTTTGCGCCAAAGTTTGCGCCATCTTCGCGCCACAGCCAACCCTACTCCTACAACAATACTTTTTCAAGCCAAAATCCTCAAATATGGCAAGATTTGGGGATTTTACCACCAGCCGCAACTTTTACCACTTGTTCCCCACATACATCTCCATCTCTTTTACTGGCATAGTATGCATAAAATACCCTCTGTATGCCTCATACGACCTACCATATTTTTCTATGTTATGCCTGCTTAACACCCCTAAACGTTTCCTTATTCTTCTCACCGTTTTAGCTAGGCAGTGCACTCTTAACCGCATGCACCCATTTTTTGCACACTGTACATAATACCTATATCCCAAAAAAGTAATACCTTGCGCATTGCAGTTATATATAGCACTTTTGGGGTTCACCTGCAGCCCTAGCTCCGCCAGCTCCTGCGTAATAATATCACGTATCTTATTCAATTCATTTTTATCATATCCCAAAAACAAAAAGTCATCCATATATCTAATATAGTATCTCCAGTGCATCACCTCTTTTATATAATGGTCCATATCATCTAGATAGTATATCGCCAAAAACTGCGAAGTCATTGCCCCTATAGATAGCCCCTTCCCTTGCTCGTAATGCGGTATATCTGTACCATAGTATTTATTAAATCCATCTATTACCTGGTTAATATACGGTTTATTTGTCTCATCTATTATTCTATACAATATCTCTAGCACATCACCGTCTTTTATTCTCCGCTTCAGCTTATCAAACAGTATTTTATGGTCTATACTATAAAAATATTTCGACACATCTATTTTTAGTGCATATATTTTAGCGCCTGGCTTTACCGCCATCAGTTGCGCAAAATATCTCCTTAGCATTTTACTCACATATGCCGACCCTTTACCTCGCCTAGTAGCTACATTTGTATCTATCAAAGTTCGTTCCAGTAGCGGCATCAGATACTCTCTTGCCACAAAATGATTCACTATTTTATCCTCAATAGATTGGCTCATCACTAGCCTAGGTTTCGGTTCAAATATCATAAAACATTTATATCTATGTGGATAATATTTCCTAGCCTTCAAAGTCTCCAAAATCTTTGCTATCCGAGCCTGGCCAAACACAGCAAATTCATACACCCCACGTTTATTTTTACAAGTACACGATACTATTTTCCATGCCTCATACAGCCTTTCGTAACTCATCGCTTTATCATAGATGCGACGAGATTTTCTGTGCACTGTCACAAATTTCCCTCCACTAGCCCTACCGTTTTTTGTGACTTACTGGCATCCATTTTCTCATTTTCATTTTTTGTCCACGCCCACACTATAGCCATCACTTCTTTTTGCTTTTTCCCACATACCTCAAATCTCCTAGCCGAATTATTATCTAGTCGTCGTTTTTCCTTACCTCTATAGCATACATCCCGTACCTCTTTCAAATATATTTCTACCATAGCTAGCTCCATTTTCAAAGTCACCAGGTGTCGCTGCCTTTCACGCTTCGCCGTAGCAACTGCCATTAGCATTGCTCGCCATGCTCCCGCCATCGCCTCACGTATATCTTCCCTGTAATCCTTATATTCCACAGGTATTTGTGGCGAAATAAATATTCTCAAGTATTCATCCAAATCCAACATCGCAGCACGTATCTTAAATGGCTGATACTCTGGTTTTTTATCGTCTCTTTTCTGAAGCATTTCCTTTATATGAGTCTCGGTAAAGTCGGCGCTTCATCACGACTCATCGCACTACTTACCAACTTTACCTACCTCTCATCCATTTCAAGGCAGCAGCTTAGTGCTACGCTTGAGCAACTTACCTATTTCACTTATTTTATCATTCTTCATGCTCACAAAGCAAGCAAGAGAAGTATCCGCAAAGTTAATTACGAACATAAGCAAAGGGCCTCCTTACCAGACAATGCCACTGCAACCAGTCTATCAACCCCATGCCATAATCATAATTTGTGAAAGTGCCGGACGCACCCCGTTACTGTTGTTCACGTTGTTGTTGTTGAGATTACCACTCGAGTTGAGGTTGAACTCGTTCGCGTTGCCGTTCGAATTCCGGTTGTTAGGAGACAGCAGCCAGAAGTTCGACCCAGACACGCAAGGCGCGATCTCGTTTTTACGGCAAGTTACTCCGAGGCCTAGTGACCTCGCCTCCGTGTATGCAAGAGGCGGGGCCGCTAGCGCGGCCGCACGCACCGGCCCTTGCGCGGGGTTCGCTTCGCTCACTCCGGCACCCTCACTCAGGTAGCACCTTCGCTCGGGCTCGGGCCGGTAGGGGTGCCTACGGCAGGCGTGGAACTTATCGATATTTTACTATATTATTCGTTTACCGTCCAGGGGCTAGTGGCAGTACCATTACCGCTCGTCACATACGTTCCAGGTTTTAGGGAAATGGCCGGACGCACCCCGTAACCGTCGTTCACGATGTAGTTGACGAGATAACCACTCGAGGTGAGGCGGAACACGTCCGCGCCGCCGTTCGAAAACCGGTAGTAAGGAGACAGCAGCCAGAAGCTCGACCCAGAATTTAGGAAAGATTTGGCATTATAAGGAAGGATACCATTATAGCCACTACCTGCCAGTGATACTTCATCAGCAGTAAGAAGTGCAGCTGGGTGGCGTAGCTCGTTACTGGTAAAGGCAGTAGCACTGGTAGTAGATACGTAGCGATAAAGGTCTACATCTCCTCTAGGGCAGGTGAGAGATGGTACTTTATTGCCATTGGCACCTACCCGCCGTCTAGCACCAAAGCGTATTTCTACATTTTGCTGTGGGATGATTTCTGTGAGTGTGTTCCAGGAAGTGTCATATACAGTGCGGTCATTACAGTAGCCTGCAGAAGGCTCAAGTAGGTTTACGTAGTTATCTGTAGAGCCAGTCATCATTTTATTCGCGTACCAAGTATCTTCTATATAAGTCTTTATATTAGACCTAGTATTATTAAGAGTGGGGTCAGAGCTGCTACCAAATACGGTATCTACACTAGTAGAAGTGTCGGTATTACCTACCATGGCATTATTATAAGTATAGCCTACATAGATAGCATTATTATACGAGCTATTAAAGGCGGATGTACCTGTTTGCGCCGCGGTAGTAGCATTTGCACAAGTATTACTAGTAGTATTCCATACGCCATTGTATACCATCTTCACGCCGCCACTACCCGTAGTCCTTACTATGCGCCAGCAAGTATCATTGCCTAGCCTCACGTAGTTCGGATAAGTAGTTGCCGAGCCATCAGAGCCCTGAGTACCGTTTTCTTCCGCAGGCTCTAGAATTCCACGGTAATAGTAGATGTCGTAATCATTATTAGCATCACTAGACGCACCAAATACAGCAGCATTGTATTTGTATACACCAGAGTTAGATGTATCAGCAGTAGGGTCTGTAGAATTAGGGGCAGTAACAGCCAATTGGATATCAGCAGCAGATTGAGTAATTTCATTACCACTGGCATCCTTCTTCGCCAAAGATTGCACTACATCATAAAGGTCACTAGACTTCCACTGGGCATACAGGGTAACATTTTGCGACCCACTACCTGCGGTATAATCTCCCTCATCGCCATATGCATTACCAGGATTAGTCGCACTAGGAATAGCTACAGTGTTCCACCCGTTAAACAAAGCCTCTGATTTGGTATAGGTATTAGCAGGAAGAGCTACCGTCTGCCCTGCCTCTACTGTAATAGGCTCCATAGCCGTACCTCCATCACTGCCATTACCATCAAATGTAATAATAGTAGTATAGGCCCACACTGCATATAATGTCACATCATCATCTGCATACAAGTCCAAATTGTCTATTATATCTTGCTCTGTCGCATAAGTAGGTTCCGTAGCATCTGCATCTGTACTCCAGCCCTTAAATACATAGTTCACCGATGATGTCGTAAGCGGCGCCGGTACAGCATACGCACCCTCACGCAGCACATTGCTCTTAGCCCCAGTTATCACATTGCCTTCATATACCGGAATATATTCCACTACGTTTGTAGTATCAGTAGCGGTATCGTTAAACACCAGTCCATTATTGCCGTCAAACGTCACCTTGGCCGGAGCACCCCACGTAGCATATAGTATCTCTGTATTTGCAGCCTGCAACTGGTCTATACCATAGCTATCACCAGGCTGATATAAAGTAGCACTATCTGGGCACACTTGATAACCCATAGAATTCGTCTCCCCGTTATATTCTGCTGGCACTTCTGGCTGCACTGTGCACCACCCTGCAAATACATACGGATCATAAAGAGTATTTGTAACAGCCGAGTTGCCAATATTTGGCACCTTCGTAGATAACTGTAAAAACATAGCATTGCCACCAGTTACAGTACCTATTTGTGGTGTAGGCACATCCCGCACCGTAGAATAAATCCCCATGCCACTTGGCGCATTCGCCTCATAAGTCACGCTAAATGGTACCGGATTCCCCACAGCTGTAATCACAAAAGTATTAGTATAGCTACCAGCATACGGTGTGTAGTCTAGCCTGGCACCTAAGTCTATTGTGTATTCGTTGTATGTAAGATTGTTTACATTAGTAGTGCCTTCCGGATAACCAGACTGAGGAGTATTCGGCGCACTAGTAGCATCAATAATATCCCCAGCGCTAGTGGGTGCCGGAAGATAATTTTCATTCGCCGCGGAATTATGCTTACTAGGCAAATACCCCCAGGTGTTATTAAGCTCCGTAGCAGTAGCAGCAGCATAATCTGTAGCGGATACAGCCTCACCAATAGTACCAATAGAACATTTAGCGCTAGTGGGGGTATCCTCGCACTGCTCCACACTATTTACTAGCATAGTAGCAGTATCGTTATTACTACTAGCCTTTATCCCCACTGTATAGCCAGTAATATTATTGGTAGCTACCGCCACATTTATAGGCGTAGAGGTAGTAGCAAAAGTACCACTTGCCGAAGTGGGTGTAAGTTCCAACGAAATAGCTGGATCATCTATACTAATAGATAATACAGTGTCACTTACTGCAGATGGTTTAGTGGTGGCACTAGTGTCATCTTTGCCAATAGGCGGTAATATACAAGCTACTGCATATAGCAACATTATAGCAAGCCCTGCATAGGCTGCAGTGCGCGCCAAGCGCTTATTTTTTAACTGTCTATCAAAACCAACGCTTCTGATAGACAACACGTCCTGCGAGAGAGTGTTGATTTTTCTCATGTTGACCTCCGTGGAATAAACCCACTTTTATGTTGTTAAAATATATTTATATTGTGTATGCCCTAAGCATATCCCCATTATATACACCTTTTTTCAAAAAAGCAATAGGATTTTGGCACTTTTTTGGCACTTTTTCAAATTTCTATTACTTGCGCACTACATTACGCAGCTTCCGAAATGTAGTGAATAATGTAACAATACCATTTATAACAAAAACGAACCGGATCACTCCGGTTCGTTTTCTAGATTTCCCGCCCTATTGTGAAGCGGTCGTCTTATTTAACTAACTTTTTGCGGCTAGCAATATAATATCCTAGAGTAGTCACCACTGCGCCAGCACCTACAGCACCTGTCACTATTGTGCCAGGACCAGTAGCCACTATCTTGGCTGGTGTACTAGGACTATCCGGGTTGGCCGGATTATCTGGCGTAGGAGTAGGGTTTACAGGAGTGTCTTCACACTCTTTATCTACCATTACCGACGCATCATCCTTGGCCACCACTGCACCACTCACGGTAGAGTTGGCCCAGTTTACCAATTGATTTTTACCACAAGCCATGCTTTTGTCTACTACTTTACCAGTAAAGATTACGATAGCATTACCATTGGTATCAAAATCACCGATATTAATACCAGTTGTAGTAAGTTTGTTGCTGGATAGCTTCACGCCGTTTTGGTGGTCGTAATCATATACATAAGTAGAGTCTTGCACATACTCTACGTTATTT
This sequence comes from Candidatus Nanosyncoccus sp., assembly GCA_045576515.1. Lineage (GTDB taxonomy): Bacteria > Patescibacteriota > Saccharimonadia > Saccharimonadales > Saccharimonadaceae > Nanosyncoccus. Next base: position 26,734 of record JAZNGO010000005.1, read on the forward strand.
GGCAAGATATCGCGAATCATCACACCTCTTACGGTTTCCGCAAGAAGGTTTTGGTATTCAATACGATATTCTACTTCATCGCCCACCCTAGCGTTTACTACTTCGCCCCATTCTTTGGTACCTTTCAAACGTACCTGTTTGGTGAGCTTAGCAGACACCGAAGTGTGTACTCTTACTTGTATGGTGGCTTCGCCATCATATTGGTAACAACCAGGAATTTTACCATCTAGCTTATCATAGCCTACCGTAGCACCAGAAGTGATTATCTCATCTGGTAAAGCCACAGCACCCATTTCGCTATTGGTGTATTTAGCAGACCCTTTTACATACTCTAGATAAAAATTATCACTAGAGTTCAAGGTTACCTCATCCCAATACCTAGTAGGAGTAGCATTAGAAGAATCAATGTACCCTATTATGGTATGAGATTTTGCCACTGTGGTAGGTAGAGAGAAAGTAGTTTTTACGTTCTCAGCTATTGCATCCGTACCCTTAGGGCTGTTGTTGTGAACATATATACGAATAGTGTATACTTCACCGTCTTTTACATCTACATTGTCGGCTTTCCATACTTTACCGGTATCGGTACTTAGTTTGGCGCCCACAAAGTTTTTCTCATTACCTATAGCACCATCAGAGATAGAGTTAAAGGTAATAGTATCGCCGAGTTTACCGGCGTTGATTTCCTCTATAGTGTAGCTTGGGCGACCATTAGCGCTGTCACCCCACGCATTTACTATAACAGGAGTTAGTGTAGCTGCTGCCATTACAGCGGCCGCAGACACACCAAGTATAGATTTATAAATTGTTTTCATAATTATCCTTTCTTTAAGATTGATAAACAATTGTTTAAGTTTAATTTTTAGTTGGACATTGTTGCATAACTCATTGCAATTGAGGAACATTAAGGCCAAACTTGGCTTTAGCGAGTTTGGCCGCCGAATGCCCCTTGGGACGCAAAGTGATGCAAAGCGAGCTTCAGGGGCGGAGCGATGTGGTATACTTTCTTACCACATCGCGCAGCTTCCGAAATGCAGTGAGTTATGCAACAATGCTGTTTAATTTTTAGGTTAATAATTCAATCCAAAAATTCCTGGTTTATTTTGCTAGCCGAATTGTTAATTTTCGTCTATGCAATCGAATCATCTCAGTCTCAAAATCTAGGTGTTACCCGGCAGCAAATGCTGCCGGGAACAAAATAGAATAATGTGCAAAGGCAAAGCCCCAGCAAATCAGGTCCCAGCCCCGTCCCAGTGCTGTTTACCTGACTCGCCACTACTAGGAAGCTCTACCTCATATCCTCCCTGACTGGAAGGATTATTGGCAGCAGCACCACTATTGTCTACAGTGCCGCCACCGTGGTATGACGGCGTAGAGTCATCCTGACCCGTCTTTTGGCTATCGTTGATAACCTCCAGGTCTTTGATTGCCTGCTCGTATTCTGTCGCAGTCATATGATTCGAATTCGAATCTTTGTCTTTGGTCGAGTACTGAGCGTCCACGCCGTTATTCGTGTCATCGCCTGGTCCAGTGCTGTCGTTTTTACCAGAGTTATCACTCTTCGACTTATCTTTATAATAAGTCGGGGCTTGTGTCGGAGCACTGGTAGGCTTCTGCGTTGGCGTTACAGTCGGATTCTCCGGTGAGCTTGTCGGGCTCTGCGGTGAGCTTGTTGGGTTAGGTGATGGATTATTCCCACCGCCACCAGAGCTACCACCGCTAGACTTAGGCTTGTTTACAATTTCCGGAGCATTATCTCCGTAAAATTCAGGCCTCTTGTCATGTAGGTTAAAGCCTATCACGAAAAGTCCCTTAGGACTGTCCTTACCAGCCTCAGCCTTGGAGACATACGCCAGCACCAGCGCCTCTTTGGCATACTGGTACGATGCTTTCACACCAGCCCTAGCGTTATTGGTGCTAGAGTTATTCAGGCACCAATTCTCCTCGGTCTGGCGCGTCTGCACGCCTTGGCTAAGTAATCTCTCCAGGAATGTACACAGAGTAGCCGCGTACTGCCGATACTCTGTAGTGACATAAATAGTGCCATCATTGCCGCGGTATTCACACCATGTCGATGTGCCTTCCTTGGCGTTCTTCGACACCATCTCGTCCATCCAGGGATTGAAGTCTCCAATCTTTTTATCGCCGATTTTCTTGTCACGGATAGCATTCGCCACCGTGACGCCGTAAACCGGATTCCGAAGAATCTCGACTTCCAACTCCCAGAACCTCTCGGAATTTTCTTTTGTCTCAAACCCGTAGGTAAGAGCATCGGAAAATCCCGTAAGACTAGTACGCCTCTTGTCGTGAGGCGTAAGTGA
>JAZNGO010000006.1:0-5696 GCA_045576515.1 Candidatus Nanosyncoccus sp.
GGTGGGCTATTTTTTATGAGATCTTCTGGCTTTTTGGGTTAGTGAACGTTCTATATCTACCGCATCACGGGAAATATTTTTTCGACGCTGAGCCAGGAAAAACCATATGAATATGCCAACAAAGCATCCGCACGCGAGTAGGCTATATTTAACTACGGCCGGCCAGCTAGTGGCAAACAGAATAAATACACTAGCAACAACAAGACTAATAGCGTATAAATAGCGCCGGGTGAGAATAATTTTTTTGGCGAGTGGAAAATTGCGCCGAGTGAGAGAATGCGAGGTGCAATTGTCTGGATGACCAAATAATTTGCCATAAACCACTAGCTCGGTAGTGCCGCAGAATACAACATAGAAAGCAATAATGACTAGCCCAGCAATTAGATTAACCTGCAAGGTAAGGAACAACACCTGGGCCGCAGCTAATAATGCATCTGCTACCATGTCGTAAATAGCAGCATATTTACGGTATTTTGGTGTTTTGTTTTTGGGAAAAGGCCATTTGCGTGCACAAGTACCATCAAAAACATCGGTAAGTTCTGCTACAACAAAAATGATAAAAGCGTTTTCGGCAGGACCCCCGATGAATGCGAGTACTAGCAAAATAATACCGAGAATAAATCTGGCTAGGGTAAGTATATCTGCTAAATATTTCATGACTTTATTATAGCATTAAAATATTTTTCTAAGATTTTGATTCTGCTAGTGATGAGTGCTTCATGGCGATGGCGGAGCATAATTTCGCTCATTTGGTGGATTTTTTCTGGGTGGGCCATGATGGCATCTAGTGCTGTAGCCATAGCGGCAGGCGATGTATCTTTACTCAAAATATAACTGCCCACTGGCACCACTTCACGCATATCTGGGTCGCAGATAAACACTGGCACTCCGGCAGCCTCAGCTTCTACAAGGGTCATGCCAAATGTGTCAAAATTATACGAAACTAGCACATCTAGGTGAGCTTTTGCAATAAAGCTAGTAATCTCGCTAAATTTGGCGTTGCCATGAAAAACTACGTTCATGTGATGGCGCCTAGCAAAACGCTTGGCACGAAAATAGTCACCACCGCCACCAAAAACATCTAGCCTATAGCGGCCTTTAACCTTGCTAAGAGCATGCAGAAAAGGCATCATGCGTTTTTCGGCGGAAACGCGCGAATGCCAGATAATTCGAAGCTCGGCGCCAGGCTTTAAAACTTTGGCGGTAGGGTGAGGCGGAAAAGCCTCTGCTGATACGCCATTAGGAAATACTTTAATAGGACGTGTCACGCCGTAGTGAATAAGCTTATCACGAAAATGCGCCGAAGGCGTAAGTACTAGGTCGGCGAAATTAGCGTGATTCACCATAAGAGTCCACATTTTAGCCTTAGCTATGGTATCAGCTAGATAATTATCACGGTGTACTGCGATAGGGTGCGGCAAATACCACGAGTGAAACCAATTTAGTGCTATAGCTACTATAGTGCGGAGGCCAAATGGAATAATATTGGCCTCGCCCATATCTTCGCGACCGTGCATTACTTGTACAGACGGAATACGTAGTTTTTTGGCGAGCCTAAGCCCCGCTATGCTACAGCCGGCCTCGTAGTGAATGTAAAGTACATCAAAGTCTTTTAACTCTGGGTGCTTAGCAATAAGCCATTTTTCGACAATACCGGGCCGGCGCGATATCGGGGTGAGCCCACGAAAAAACAACCGGCAAGAAGGCACTAGAAAAATGCACTTCTTGGCAAGTTTTTGCCGCATCTCCTTTGACTTTGGATAGCTAGTAGTAAAAATATATATAGTATGGCCGTTAGCCTCTAGGGCCTCTTTCTGTGCCGCAATAGAGCTAACTATACCACCGGTAAGGTCTAGATAACAATCTGAGAAAAAGGCGATTTTCATATATTACTATTGTATCATGTAAGATTTTTACATGATAGAGGAGTATTATGGAAATTCATGTTATAATGGTGACATAATAAGTGGAGAAAAATATGTTTTACAAGACAGCAGAAAGCGTATCGCCTAAACACCCGGATAAACTGTGCGACCAGATAAGTGATGCCATACTAGATGCATACTTAGCTAAAGATCCAAATGCGCGCGTAGCAGCAGAGGCTTGTGGTGGGCACGGAGTAGTATTTGTGACTGGTGAAATTACTTCTACGGCAGACGTGGATATTCCGGCCATAGTGAAGCGTATTGCGGGCGATGATGTAGAAATACATACCAAGATAGTGAAACAATCGCCTGAAATTGCTCAGGGCGTAGACACCGGCGGAGCCGGCGACCAAGGAATAATGATAGGCTATGCCTGCGATGAAACGCCAGAAATGCTACCACGTGAGGTGGTGCTAGCTCGGCGACTCAACCAGTTTATTTACGAGAAATTCCCGTACGATGGCAAGACTCAAATCACCATAGCACCTGATGGCAGTATAGATTCAATAGTAGCTAGTTTTCAGAATGCGCCTAAGGCAGAACTAGAAAAGCTAGTGAAAGAATTTGTCAAAGAGCAAGGCCTTGAAGGCAAGCTAGAGCTACACATCAACCCAGCTGGCGATTGGCAACAAGGTGGATTTGATGCCGATACCGGTCTCACCGGCAGGAAACTAATAGTAGATAACTACGGCCCTCGGGTAGCGATAGGTGGTGGGTGCTATTCTGGCAAAGATCCATCCAAAGTGGATAGGTCGGCAGCCTACATGGCTCGCAAAATAGCAGTAGACTACCTCAAAAAGCGCAATGCTCACGATGTATTGGTACGCCTAGCCTACGCCATAGGCTACGCTGAGCCACTAGAAAAAACGGTAATAGTAGATGGCAAACCAGAAGAAATCGAAGGCTACGACCTTACGCCAAATGGTATTATTAAGTTCCTAGATTTGAAGCGCCCAATTTACGAAAAAACGGCGCGCTGGGGGCATTATGGCGAAGGCTTCGATTGGGATGCCTAGGCTTTAATCATGATAAATCTAATACTGCGCCAAAAGGCGCAGTATTTAATATATACAAATTATTAATAATAGTACCAGTAGTATTCATTGAGGGTAATGAGTATAAGAGACACATATAAAAAGATAGTAAGTGAAATGCCCACGATACCCAATATAAAGCCGGCTTTGCCAAGCTTGGATGCCAGAGCACGAGACGATTTAGCACCGAAGACAATGGCCAATATGCCGCAGGGCACCGAGATATACCAAAAGAAACTGCCAGCCGTAGCAATAATCCCCAACACAAAAGCCGCAATATGCGTAGAGGAGTGCATTCTGGCACTTTCTTTGGCCAATGATTCCTCTGCGCGGGTAGTGTCTATATCATAATTGTCGTTGTTTTTGTCGTTGTTTTGCTTTATGGTTTGTTCCATTTTATTTCTCCTTTATTAAATTTAATTTAGCTTTGAGTTGTAAATCTTGAAGCGAATTAACTTTTAGCATATTATCGGAAATGGTCAAAAGATCGTTATTTATGTATATGCCTCTTACAAGGTTGGAGTCTTCGTGAATAACTTCGCCGAGCTCTTGTATGCCATCTTCGGGACTAATGCTATAGACAATGTAGCCTTCCTCAATATAGTTGTCATCGTAATCCTCGAAATAATCTGTAAGCGTAGAAATGTTATCCAGGTCACCAACAGTATCTATCTTAAACTCAGACTCATAGCCATTTACGGGAATACCTAGCAAATGTTTTTCCTTGGAAAATAGAAGGGCTTTAGGGTTGGTGAGAATGGCGGAAGTAGTATACGCATCGCCAATATGCAGCTTGCTGATTTCTTTGGGATTGTTAAAATCTGAAATATCAAAGAGCGCAAGCTTCATGCCAGTGATATACACGGAGGTGGATATCACGCGGCCATTTATATCCTTGCGAGTTTCCTCTGTAGTATCGATGCCAATGCCAATAAGATGATTCTCGTCATACGGATGGAGATATACTGAGTAACCAGGAATTTTTAGCTCGCCAAGTACCTTGGGGTTACTTTCATCGGCCAAATCTATTACAAAGAGTGGGTCGGTATTTCTATATGTTACGAGGTAGGCTTTGTCACCAATGAAGCGCGAGGCGTACATTCTCTCATTTTTGCCAAGGCGCCCAGATTCACCGATTTTGTTGAGACTTTCATCAAAAATGGCAATATAAGAACCATCACTATCTTGCAATGCCACCCGAAGGTGACCGTTGGCTTCATCTAAGGAATATTGATTAATGGTGGTACCGGGTATTGTAGTGGTAGCCGAGTACGACACTTCGCCAGAGTCTTCAATATCAAATTTATAGATTTCGGTTTGCGGGCTATACGAACTACCGGAATTATTTGCTATTGCTTCAAAGAAGCCAAACACGCCTTTGGGACCAAACAGTGGCCCAATATAGTCGGCTACATTAAAATCGGAACCTGAATATTTTTCCTCAATAAGATAGAAGGCATTCTCAGAAACATAGGCATTGGAAATATCTAGTAGGAATGGCTCTACGGAAATATCATCGCTTGGGCTATCGAGGTTTAGCACGGAAATAAGTGTTAAATCATCCGAAAGGACATCTTCTAAATAATGAATTGAGTCTACGGGGAATTCTTTTTCTACGTAATCTTCGGAGTAATAATGTTCCACTAAATCTTCTCCGGCCTTTTTGCGTAAGCGGCCCGAGGAAATAACATACAGTCTATCGCCAATACGACGAGAGGTATAGTATGGCTCATATAGCGTGTATTCTTTCTTGAGACTTGGGGCGGCACGATTAGAAATATCGTAAACGCGAACAGATGTATTATTACTATTGTTATATCGGTAATAGCGGTCATAATCAATGCTAGAGCTAGAACCGTTATATTCTGTGCCTATTACGGTGAGGGTGTTGTCGGTGAGGATGAGGTCTTCTGGGATGGAGCCATTGGTAGATTCAATATATGATGAAATTTGAGGGTTTGACGGATCACTTACGTCTGCAATAACCACATCAAAGCCAGAAATAGAATAGGTGTAGTTGCCGTCGGTTTTGACGATATCGGCTTCATCTACGTTTTCAACTTGAATATTAGTGGTGGAAAAATCTTTGCCGCCTCCTCCGCTGGATGAATCGTCTGCTACACCGACCGTTTGTGGCCCAATAGAAATATTCATATCATCATAGACATCGTAATAATATCTACGTGAATATTTTTCCAAAGAAAAAGGCATGAGTAGGAGATTGAGGATAGGGTTATCTTGGTCTACATAGGAGCTGTCCTGTTCATAAAAGCTATATAGCTCCGCTTCAGAGCCCACGGTCTTGAGCTCGCTATGAGGGCGAGTAGATAAATATATACCTACGCCGGCCAAGACCACCACCACGCATGGTACAAATATTTTAATAATTGATGATTTTTTCATAAGCTTATTATATCATGCTTATAAAAACTTGAGAGATTCTTGTGGTTTTAAGATTTCTGTTTGCTAAAAATAGAGTTCTGTCAGAAAATAAATAAAGAGCACAAGGCTCCTTCTTTATTTTCTGGTGTGCGAGGAGGATCGTTGGTTTTGCTTCGCGAAACCAAACCTCGGGGCGTCGCCTCGGAATATCTCAAACAAGTTTTAGATATTTACTCGGCTCCTACCGAGGGTGGGCCCTACAGGTTCAGCCCTCTCGCTCTATTATTAAAAAAGCCGAAGCGGATGTTTCGGCTATTTTAATGGTGGGCGAGGAGGGACTTGAACCCTCACGACC
>JAZNGO010000007.1:0-5705 GCA_045576515.1 Candidatus Nanosyncoccus sp.
AGCCGGTAGTTGCCCTTTTCATCTTTTTCAAAATACCTATCTTTCCAGCCAGTGAGAGGCTTAATTTTTCGTAAGCATTCGGCTTCATTTATAGCATCTTTCAAATCTCTTGCCATTATAGCAATAGTGCGCTCTATTTGCGGCACATTGTCGCCCTTGCCAAAGTCCACCAGTACAGGCTTATCACCATACCTAGCTAATATTTCATATATCGGCTTATATGCATTATCGTAAGACTCGTCAAATTTTCTTGGTACTATATTTTGTAAAATTGGCGATATAGTGCTACTTAGCACTTCAGAATCTGCCAAATTCTGCTCGGCTATCTTCATTAGATGCCACGCCGTAAGCTGCGCCGACTTCGCCGCAGATATTACACTAATAATATCCTTCACGCCATCACCCCGTAATATATCTCGCCCCGGAAGCTTATTCTGTATATCGCGTACTATTTTGTACTGCGTTACTTCATCTATAGCGGCATCTAGCCTACGTTCGTAATCTACTGCATAGTTTTTGTATTGCGCTAATATTTCCGCGCCAAAGGCATGATATGTGCCAATATTCACCTTAAGTCCATCTTTACCTATCACTGTGCGCAGCCTTTCGCGCATATTGCTAGCACCACTCTCAGTAAAAGTAAGGCATAGTATATTCTCTGGATTTGTATCAGTATTCTTTAGAATATACACTACCTTTTGTGACAAAAGCTGAGTTTTACCCGTACCCGGCCCAGCTAGCACTAGCAGTGGCCCTTCCAAATATTCTACTGCTTCTTTTTGTCTAGCATTTAGCTCCATGTTTCACTCCTCTTTATCAAATCTTTAAGTTTCACCGCATTATCTGGCACCTTTATTTCACCACGCTTAATACGTCTAAGAGTAGCCAGACCCTCTACAGTATTATCCGGTGTGTATTTCGGATTACGTCGTATTTTGCGCCCGAACTCATAATTTCTCGAAGGCTTACCACACGTAAGCCTCAAATCCCCCACTCCACAAGCCAAATCCACCGTAGCCGAATCCGCACCATTAGCCGAAAGAAGCGCCTGCATTTCTTCCGCTACCTCTGTTAAATACTTCTCATGCTGGATAGTACCTGGCTTCAGCTCCAGCAACCCCGCTAGTATGGCATACACATTCTTTAGCGCCCCACACATAAGTACGCCACGTTTATCCGTAGTTCTGTCAAATGTCAAATACTCTGTACCAAATAATTCCACAACTCTATCGTCCGTAGTAGTAAGTATAATCTGTTTGTGAGCCTTTATATCCGCCGCAAAGCCCGGCCCGCTCAGGATCATATAGTCATCAAAATCTCCAAATACTTTATCCGATAATATTCCCTTTGTAGCCGCTATCAAAGGCAAATCTTTAGGTAACTTTGACACTGTTTGAGCCACCACGCTAGATGGCACACATAGCAGTATATAATCCGCCCCCTCCAGCACACTTTCCAATGTCACACCCTCCAACCTAGGGTCATAATACGCCACATCATGGCCTTTTTCTATAAGTATTCCTCCAAGCGCAGTACCAAAAGCACCCGCACCTAATATCGCTATCTTCATATTAATTATTATATCATTTATTAAAAACTGGAATGTAGTGAATCATGTATAAAACCAATCTTAGAAAACACTATTGCTTTCTTCAAAAATGTGCTATACTATATTTAACTAAAGGTTATATATTCATGAAAAAAACATCTTTAAAATTATTTATCTTTCCACTAGGCATATTAAACATCACTATTCTAAGTGGTTACATTGCTACAGCTACGCATACTTATGCAGACATCAGTGGTTCAGTAGACGACACCGTTACTATTACCGTAGATTCATCTTGCCTTATGGGGCAAACTATCATTTCCGACCACACCGCCCAGCTAAACCCCGGCGAGACCAACAGCACCATTGGCGAGTCCCGCATATCCACCTACTGTAACGATACTAATGGCTACGCAATCTACGCCATCGGCTATACTAATGGCGAACTTGGTAATACTACTTTACTCAGCACCACCGGCAATACTATACCCACCGGCACATCCGGTACTAGCTCTTACTGGAATATGAAGCTTACGCCCGCCAGCAGCGGTAGCTATATTCCTAATATTGTTTCACCATTTACCAACAACACTGCCGTACCTAGTGAATACACCAAAGTAGCTTACTTCGATTCCACCACCCCCGGCCCAACACAAGCCCAAGACCCTACTCCTACTTCTGGCTCTTATTTCACCACCACTTACGAAACCCATCTTTCTACCACCCAAGCAGCAGGGGTATACAATGGCCAAATACAATACGTGCTGGTGCACCCGTCTACTGAAACACCATCTGCATTTATGCAACAAACTGCCCTTATTAAATCCCAGCTAGTAAACGTTGGCGACACAATGCAGGCCGTAGACAAACGCGATGGCAAAAAATACTGGATAGCAAAACTCGCCGACGGTAATATTTGGATGACGCAAAATCTAGACCTCGATATTAAGTCAAGTAGAACATATACCTATGCCGATACAGACCTTCCACTTGGTTCCACCTGGACACCCAAATCATCCACCACCACAGACACCACATGGATCAATTACGACTACGACCCGGCATCCTACGACCCTGGCAATCGCTACTGGAACGGCACCATCCTAGCGCAGCCTGGCACCAACATCGCTAATGGCACTACTACTAATGGTGACGCGCACTACCATATTGGCAACTATTACAACTGGAGCGCCGCTATAGCCATGAACAACTCCCGAGATTATTCTACACCGGGCGAAGACGCAAACCAATCCATCTGTCCAGCTGGCTGGCGACTCCCAATTTACAGTGGCAGCATGTCGTACCAAACTCTAGCTAGTGCCCAAAACCTCACTTCTGGCACCAGTGGCAATGTCCACAATGCGCCCACCTATTTCCCGTATTCTGGATATTGGGATGGCAGCTCATACTACGTCGGTTATGAAGGAGCCTATTGGCTCGGTGTAGCTGGCGGTAGTAGTGGCGCATATCAATTCGACTTCGATTCAGAAGCCAACCTCTACGCTCAAAATACCGACTTCCGCAGTAGCGGCGCAACAATCCGTTGTGTCATTAGATAGTTCTACACTTGCCTAATATCCAAAAAATGCTAAGATTATTACATGGATAGTTCTCTTACCGTTATGCCCATGAGCCAAGAAATTTCTCTCACTCCTGGCGAAACCTACTCTGGCTCTATCACCGTGGCAAATCCGGCATCTGCTACTAGCGACATTTCTTACAGAGCAACCGTCTCACCATATAGTGTAGTCGGCACTGACTATGGCGTAGATTTTATTTCCCCTTCTAGCCGCACCGAAATCACCGACTGGCTTACGCTAGATAATGCCACTGGCACCCTAGCACCCAACGATACTGCTACACTAAATTTTACTATCAAAGTTCCATCTTCCGCTGCGCCCGGCGGCCAGTACGCCACTATTAAAGTTACTAGCGAGCCAAGTACCAACGCTAACAAAAACTTAACCATAGGCAATGTTTACGAAATGGCAAGTATCATCTACGCCAATGTCGCTGGCGAAGTAGTACGCGAAGGCTCCGTCACTAGCCAATATATTCCCAACTTCACCACCACTTCAGACTTTACTTCCACCGCCACCATTACCAATGCTGGCACCACCCACGAAGACGCCTTAGTTACCTTCACCATCACCAATGCTTTTAATGGTGGCGCCATCTACCCAGCATCCGACTCAGACAGTAGTATCAACGAAATCATCATGCCAGACACCACGCGCGACCTTAGTTATCATTTTGACAACATGCCTATTCTAGGCATCATCAATGTCACTCAAACCATAGAATACAATGGCGAAACATATTCATTTAGCCAAACTCTTTTTATCTGCCCGATATGGTTTATAGTGGTTATCGGTGCAGCTACGCTCAGCCTTATTGCACTTATTATATTGCGCATTAAAAAATCCCGCCAACGCAAGCACGCCTCTACATTGTAGCCACTATTCTACAGCTAATATTTTGCCAGTACCTTGTTCAAGCCTAAGCAAGCGCTGATTTCTGGAGCCTCGGTATTTCAAGTTCAAATCTTTCTGTTTCAATATAAAAGGCCCATCTATCAATGCATCTAGCGAGCACAAAAACTCCCACGGCTCTTTACCGTATTCTTTTATTACTTCATAGGTAAAGCCCGAAAAGCTCCATACATTCCACCCGAGCTCTTTATGCACATAGTCAGCTATTTTTTTACACGCTTTTGCCTGCACCATTGGTTCGCCACCGCAAAATGTCAGCCCAGCTTGTCCACGAAACTTACTAAGTTGCGCAAGTATGTCCTCTATCGGTATCACTACCCCGGCACAATACTCCCATGTTTCTGGATTCTGGCAACCAGGGCAGTGATTTGGGCAACCTTGTGTCCACACTACTGCCCTTAGCCCATCACCATTCACAATGTTATCGTGTTCTAGCGGGCCGGAAAGCCGGATATATCCATCCGGCACCTCCACCTGCTTGGCCAATTTCTCTAGTGAAATCTTATGCCAATCTTTCATTATTCACCCTTAGCGCAATTGCACACCTTTTCAAACTTTATATCACCCTCCAGCCTACCACAATGCGGACATCTTTCGCCAGTAATAATACCAGAAAATCCACACACAGGGTCACGGTCTACTGGATGGTTTACCGACCCATATCCTATGCCTTCATCATGCATTTTGCGGATTACCGCCTCAAACGCTGGCAAGTTCTGCGATGGGTCGCCATCTAGCTCTATATATGTAATATGTCCAGCATTGCATAAGTTATGATACGGCGCTTCTATTTCTATCTTCTCAAATGCCGATATCGGATAATACACTGGCACATGGAAAGAATTAGTATAAAAATCTCTGTCTGTCACGCCTGGTATTACGCCATATTCCTTGCGGTCTATTTTAGTAAAGCGCCCTGCTATACCTTCTGCCGGTGTAGCTAGCAAACTAAAGTTTAGCTTGTATTTCTTGCAGTAACTATCGCATTTTTCACCCATAAATGTCACTATATCTAAGCCTAGGTCCCTAGCTTCTTCATCTTCACCGTGATGTTTGCCCATCATCGCTACTAGAGTTTCTGCAAGCCCGATAAAGCCTATAGATAGCGTACCGTGTTTTATTACATCGCGCAAAGTGTCATTCCAGCCTAGTTTTTCGCTACCAAACCAGTTCCCTTGCCCCATTAGGAATGGGAAATTCCTCACATGCTGATTGGCTTGGAATTCAAATCTTTCCAATAGCTCATCTTTTACTAGGTCCATCTTCTCGCCTAACTCTTTATAGAATCCATCCCAGTCGGCTTCTTTGCGCTCACCTAGACATATGCCATGTTTTATACCTATCCTTACCAAGTTTATAGTAGTAAAGGATAGATTCCCACGACCTGTCACTACACCATCACTCTCTGGAAATACCGATGCAAATACCCTAGTGCGGCAGCCCATGGTAGCTATCTCACTGCGGTAATCGCCTTTTTTATAGTATTTCAAATTATACGGCGCATCTATAAAGCAAAAATTCGGGAATAGCCGCTTGGCACTTACTTCCATAGATTTCTGGAACAAATCGTAGTTTGGATCTTCAGGATTGTAGTTTACACCTTCCTTTACCTTAAATATAGATATCGGGAATATTGGCGTCTCACCTTTGCCTAAGCCATTTTC
>JAZNGO010000008.1:0-24172 GCA_045576515.1 Candidatus Nanosyncoccus sp.
ATAATCACCCCCCCCCCTATAGCCATCTAGCGGTGTAATTTTACTGTTTCTGGCACTTTTGCACTCCTAAGAATAGGCTCTAGTTCAGCTTCTTCCAAAGTTTCGTTTTTTAGCAATTCTTCCGCCAATTTGTCTAATACCGGCTTATTGGCTCGCAACACCTCCTCTGCACGCTTTGCCGCCTCATCAGACAGCTTCTTTATTTCTACATCTATTACTTCTGCAGTTTTTTCCGAATACGGCTTCCCTGTAGATATAGTATAATACCCAGTAGCTTCACTCGGGAACACCAAGTTCCTAGTACCATCACCCATACCTTCCTCTACTATCATAGATTTAGCTAGTTCCGCTACATTCTTAAGGTCAGATGATGCACCAGTCGTTACTGCATCTTTACCGAATATCAATTTTTCCGCTACACGACCACCCATAGCTCGTGCTAATATATCTTTTAGCTCATATATACTCTTATAGCTTCTATCCTCCGGTGGCAAAAACCATGTCACCCCTCCAGTTTGGCCTCGCGGTATTATAGTCACTTTGTGCACTGGGTCACTATCAGGCAATACATGTCCCACTACGGCATGTCCAGCTTCGTGATAAGCCGTAATTTTACGCTCTTTTTCGTTCATTACCTTACTCTTGCGCTCTGGCCCTATTGCCACCCTCTCAAACGCTTCTGTCAAATCCGCATTAGATATAGCCTTGTGCCCCTCACGAGCCGCAGTAATAGCCGCCTCATTTGCAATATTTGCAAGGTCTGCGCCACTAGAGCCGGCTGTTTTCTTAGCCAAAGCCTCCAAATCTACATTCTCTTCTACAGGCTTACCCTTAAAATGCACTTTTAATATTTCTAATCTATCCTTTCTTTCAGGCAAAGTTACATTTACGTGCCTGTCAAACCTCCCCGGGCGTAGCAAAGCCTTATCTAGCATATCTACACGGTTGGTCGCTGCTATCACTATTACGCCGCTATCGTTGTCAAACCCATCCATTTCTACTAGTATCTGGTTCAAAGTTTGTTCATCCTCACGTCCAGCGCCGCCCCTAGCGTCACGTTTGTGCGCCACCGCATCTATTTCATCTATAAATATTATCGAAGGCGAATTTTTCTTAGCTTTAGAAAACAAATCACGCACCCGACTCGCGCCCACACCTACAAACATCTCCGCAAGTTCGCTACCGGATATCGAGAAAAATGGCACATCGGCTTCACCCGCCACCGCTCTTGCCATCAAAGTCTTACCCGTACCAGGGTCGCCCGCCAGTAGTACACCCCGTGGTATCTTAGCGCCCAATTTTTCATATTTTTTAGGGCTTTTCAGAAAATCTACTATTTCAGTAAGGTCTTGTTTAGCTGCCTCATTTCCTGCTACATCCTTAAAAGTCACCTTTTTCTTATCTGGCCCATATAACCTAGCTTTTGCCTTGCCAAAGCTCATGGATTGGCTATTCGCCGCATTCGCCTGGCGCATCATCCAGCTCAGGAATATTGCTATCGCTATAATAGGTAGTATCGTTAGCCCCACATCCAGTACTATGCCCCACGCATTTACATCTTCTTTATACTCTATTACCGGATATTTGCCTTCGCACGTTGTCAATTCTTCGCCATCTAGCCCTTCGCAATGATTTACTAATCCTTGGTCGTACAAGGTACCAGATGGATCCTTCCGCGAAGTCTCTGTAGGCATGTCATTATTTTTAAGCGTTATGTCCAAAGTTTCACCGGTTACTGTAATTTTCGCAATATCACCTTCTGGGTCATTCGCCCGCTGTATCACTTCAGATATTGGCACTTCAGTTTTTTGCGTATTACCCTGGTTCATATTTGTTATCAAAAACGCCGCAAAACAAATCACCAAAAAAGTAAAAAGTACACTTCGTATTGTATTAGCTTTATTTGTCATGTTATTTGGCCGCCCTGCAGGCTTCTTCTTCATATTTTCCGCCACTATTTTTTTCTCCTTAATATTACTATTCTATCACAATACACTTATTTTTTCCTGAAAATGTGCTATAATTATATTACGGCTGGGTGTAGCACAGTTGGTAGCGCGCGACTTTTGGGAAGTCGAGGTCGCAGGTTCAAGTCCTGTCACCCAGACCACATCTTTTTAAAAAACAGACATTCAAGTCTGCTTTTTTAAAAGATAGCCACCCAAACTATCGCCACTTTCACCCCAATATATGATATAATGTACTTATCTGGGATTGGCGCAGTTGGTAGCGCGCACGCATGGGGTGCGTGAGGTCAGGAGTTCAAATCTCCTATCCCAGACCATCACAATTTACATTTCTGGGTATAGCGCAGTCCGGTAGCGCGCGGCATTCGGGATGCCGAGGTCGCTGGTTCGAATCCAGTTACCCAGACCATTTTTTATTCAACAACGCAGTTGGTAGCGCTTTAGCGTAGGGACGCTGAGGTCGTCAGTTCAAGTCTGATCACCCAGACCATTTTTATAGATAGTCGTCAAATACAACATCTTATAATACATTCGTAACACAAAGCTCAGACATTCACGCCTGAACTTTGCTATAGCATGCTTTATTACCCTCTACTTTAGTCCGCCCTTCGACTGCTCCGCATCTTCCTCGTCGTCATCTTTTCTACGTTTAAAGAATATTATTATAAAGAAGAAGAATGAGAACAATATAATTGCTATAAACGGCCAAATTCTACGTAATATCTCCCAGAATCCTATTCCATGTATATTCTCTTGCTTCGTTACACCCATTGGTGGTACTTCTTCCAATCCGCCATCTAAAATATCACTATCCGCGGCCACACTAGTTTCGTCACCAAGTGGAACATATACCTCAGTCTGCGCACCACCATTGCTCTCGCCATAGCCTTCCGTAGCAACGCTAGCAGTATATACTACAGTATTTCCATCTACTGGCTCACCGGCAGAGCTATTATCATCCTTTGCATCTTTCTCTTGTTCAGGTGCAATATGATTGTCATCTTTTACGTAAGCTTCATAGAAATCTGTGTTGTCTGTGATAGTTACAGTTGCGCCGCCGTTTTCGCAAGTGGTTTCATCTGCCTTGTCTGTACACCATACGTGGAAGTAACCTTCACGGTCATTGTCTAGTTCAGGTAAGGTGATATCATGATTCTTTAGTTGTTCATCGTTAGCTGTGAGTTCTTCATTTAAATCATAGTAATTAATTGTAGCAAATGCACTGTCGTCTTTTACATAGTTTTCATAGAAATCTGTGTTGTCTGTGATAGTTATTGTTTCACCACCATCCTTACAAGTAGTGGTGTCGGTCTTGTCTGTGCACCATACGTGGAAGTAACCTTCTTTGTCATCAGCGAGTTCCGGTAATGTAATGTCATGGTTTTTGAGTTCTTCATCTGAGTTTTTTAGTTCTTCGTTTGTATCGTAGTAGTTTATGGTAGCGAAGGCATTGTCATCTCTAATATAAGCTTCATAAAAGTTTATGTCTTCATCTTGTACAATTATAGTTTCGCCACCAAAATGGCAAGTACTACTATCTTGCCTATCGGTACACCATACATGCAGCTGCCCCTCCTCAGCATCATCGGCTAGTTCTAATAGCTCTGTTGCACCACCCACCAGCACTTGTTGTTCAGCTACCAGCTCGTCTCCCAAATCATAAAATCCCACCGCAGTAGTTTGTGCTTCGGTTAGCCTATATGTAGTAGTAACAGTTTTTTCTCCACCATCTTCAATTGCTTCATTCCAAGACCACGCCACCGCAGTATCCAAATCATCGGCCACAGTAAACGAAGTCTCATCACTTTCTGAATATTTTTCTTGCAGCCTGTATCTATAGCTCCCTAGCCACAAAGTATCTACATTCGGCGCAAAGTCTATATATATTTTAGCGCCGTAATCGCTAGTACTTGTTGCATCGTCTTGAGTTACTACTATACCAGCATGGTCTTTTTTATATATGGCAGCTTTATCATTAGAGCCTAGCTGCACATCGGCAGTCATTGCTACACGTATATTGTGATCACCATTACCTTCTGGGTTCACAATATTTAGATGCACATCTAGCACATCTTCCGTACCACCGGCCACTATCGTCATTTTTACGCCTTTATTTGTAACCGTGGTTCCATTACTTACTTTCTGCACTGCATAGTTTGTGCCATCTACTTCAAAATCTATAGTATACCCACCATTACTATAGGTAGTCTGTAAATTATAGTTACTATTATTATTTATTCTACCTCGCACATCAAAAGCACTTGTTACACTAGACACATTTGGCATTGTACTATACCTAGTAGTAGAGCCCACAAAATACGACAGCCCATTTATAGTTACTGCCGACACCCTATTAAGTGGTGCCAATATTGCCACCACAAGCACTACAAAAAATAGTGATAGTTTTCTAATATTAAATATTTTTCTAATATTTTTCATATTTCCTCATTTATCACATCGTATATTATTCCCATTATAACATAAGTTCTATAAAACAATTATGTTTTTACTCGCTTTTTTCCACAATTTGTTAGCATTTTATTGCAAAATCTTCAATCCCCCATCCACAAATTTCATCTCATATTTTTGCTAACCTTTTTTTGCATAACATGAAAACCCCGAGCCGTAGCTCGGGGGCTGGAGCAAGTTATTTATTTGCCATAAGGGAAGTATATATCCTGCTAAATTACTAGGTGTAGCAAATCACATACACCACATCTTACTATTGCAAAAAGTCAAGCTTATTTTACTATTTAATTAGTTTCAAAAACTCCGCCTCGGAAAGCCTCGAAATTCCCAATTTATCCGCCTTATCTAGCTTGGATTTCCCAGGTTTTTCGCCTATTATTAGCGCCGTAGTAGTTTTTGTTACACTAGATGTTACTACGGCGCCCAGTGCTCGTAGCTTATCCTCCGCTTCCTCTCGCCCCATACTAGCCAAAGTGCCTGTCACTATGTATGATTTCCCGGCCAGTGGTAGTTCATCATCTTCTTCCGCTTGCGGCTCTACGCCTAACTCCTTCATTTCTGTTAGCAACTTTATATTTTCTTCATCATTAAACCACGCCAATATCGACTCTGCCACTACTTCGCCTATATCCGGTATCGCCAACAAGTCATCCTCCGTGGCTATTTCTATGGCTTCCAGCGTTTTAAACTTTCGCGCTAGAGCCGTAGCTGTTTGTACGCCCACATGGCGTATCCCCAGTGCCGTAATAAACTTATTTAGCCGTGGGGTCTTATTTGCTGCTATAGCAGATACTAAGTTCTGCGCCGATAGCTCGCCAAATCTCTCTAGTTCCGCCACTTGCTCCACCCTTAGTCTATACAAATCCGCAATAGATTTCACTAGCCCCGCATCCACTAGTGCTGCCACATTTTTTTCGCCAAGACCTTCTATGTTTAAAGCCGGTTTCGAAGCATAATATTCCACCGCCCGCTTCAATATATAATCCGAACTCTCACCTTTTACTCTATACACCACTTCCCCTGCCGGTCGTTCAAATTCTAGCTCAGGGTACTGTCGTTTTAGCGCCGCCTTGTAGTCAAAAGGTTCCGTGCTCTCTGGCCTAAGTGCTACAAGCACTTCTTTTATCTGTGGAATAATATCCCCTGCTTTGTATGTTATTACGGTATCCCCTATCCGCACATCCAATCGCGCTATCTCATCTGCATTGTGTAGCGATGCGTGTCGCACCGTACTACCTGCCACCTCTACTGGGTCTAATATCGCTACCGGTGTAGCTGCACCAGTTCGCCCTATAGATATCACTATATCGCGCACCTTGGTGGTAGATTCCTCCGCCGGAAATTTATATGCTACTGCCCCGCGCGGCGTCTTACCTACTATTCCCAGCTTATCGTACACTGCCCTATCATTAATTTTTATCACCATCCCATCCGTATTAAATGCCAGCCCCTTCCTATATTCATCCAAATTTTCAATATATTCAAACAGTTCTTTTTGTTCAGTTGCGGCAAACACTTTATCTTCACCCGAAGTCTGAAATTTCATCTCACGCAGCTTCGTATACGCATCGTGCCAAGTAGCCGAATTCGGCGTTACTAAATCATACGCAATAAATCTTAGCGGGCGACTCGCCGCTATGCTGGGATCTAGTTGTCGTATACTCCCAGCCGCCAAATTCCGTGGGTTCGCAAATTCCGGCTCTCCGTTTTTCACTTGTTTTTTGTTCAGCTCTTCAAAATCTTTTTTAAATATTACTATTTCGCCCCGCACTTCCACTTCACCCAACTCATCTATTCTAAAAGGCACATTCTCTATCGTCCGTACATTTTGCGTGACATCCTCACCCACTAGTCCATCACCACGCGTTACTGCTTGGTAAAATACACCATCTCTGTATTTTAGTGCGCACGCTAAGCCATCCATTTTTATATCTGTAAAAAATTCTTTAATCTTACCACCTGGCACCAGCTTCTCATTCCTAGCTATCCAATCTTTTACTTCTTCCTCTGAAAACACATCTGCTAGGCTTATCATTCGTTTTTCATGTGCCACCTTAGTAAATTTATCCAGCGGCCGCCCAGCCACCCTTTGCGTAGGCGAATCCGGAGTTATTAGTTCAGGATATTCTGTTTCTAGTTGCACTAGTTCATGTTTCAAAGAATCTGCCGCCGCTTCGCTCATAATAGATTCATCTAGCACATGATAATGATACCGATATTCATTTATCAGCTCTCTTAGTTTTGCAATTCTTTTTTCTGCCTCAACTTTCGTCATTAACTATATTTTATCATAGTTACAGCCAACCCAGCTCTTACTTTCCTATTATTTTTCGTACTCCAACACCCACCGATAATACAAATACAAATACACCGCTATATATATTATAGTAAAGCAGCCCATAATATTTAGGCATACTGGCACAAATGGTATTCCCGCTGCCCACTCAAAGTTTTTCATCCCAAGGTCAAACATTATTAGCGGTATCATCACCACTGCCCATACCGCCACCATTGCTATTATTAGCGCTATCAGTCTTATTATCATCTTTATTCTTCGTCCCATCATTAAGTCCGCCGCAGCCTTCAAAGCTTTCCCTGGGTATAGCCCCGGCGCTGTCACTGCCACCAGCGCCATCAGTGTGCTAGACAATAAATATCCAGATAATATCACCATCAACACCGCAAAACCAAGGAACATCAGCGCATAAAAAGGCATCGCCAAAAAATCTGTCTGCACTGCCGCCGAATACGCTATCAGTAGTAAAAATAGAGGAATACTTTCCACCGCAGCCACCACCACTACCACAAAAGTAGACACTAGAGGAGTCATCGCATTATATAGCCCATCTCTCAACTTTATTTTATACCCAGCCAATATATGCCTTACTAGGAATATAGCTGTAAGCCACAGTAGCAAAAATATCAACACCCCAAATATCGTAGCCGCCTCCGAAGACCCCCCAGCCAGCCCACCAGTCGCCACGGTATGCAGTAGTATCGCTGTAGCTTTCGCCATACTACCCATACCCTCACCATTCATCCTAATATTAGCTTGGTCTATTGTCTCCTGAAATTGTACATACGTAGCCTGGTTCATTATTCCCACTAGCGCCACATTTAGCACCACCGCTAGTATCAATAGTGGTACAAACAATCTCCAGTTTTTAAATATTATCTTAAAAGCTTCCACCAGGTGCTGCATTATGCCTGGCACTTCTAGCTCACGCTGGCAATCCTCCCGATATGTTCTTTTAAAAGATTTATGAGGACTGCTAGGCACGTCTAACTTTGCGCGTGTTTTTTTACCAAGTGCACTCTTGTTAGATTTTCTAGAATGTTTGCTTGCCATGCTCAAGCCTCTCTATCCGTTTTTCTATCGGTGGATGCGAGCTAAACAAGTTACTAAAGAACCCTTTTTTAAGTGGATTATTTATATACATCGCCTCAGTTGCAATATTTTGGCTTTTCATTGGCTGCGAATGTGACTGTAGTTTTTTAAGCGCCGCTATCATTCCCTCCGGATACCGCGTAATATTTACCGCAGATGCATCAGCCAAGTATTCGCGTTGCCTAGACACTGCCATTTGCGCTATTCCTGCCACTATCGGCGACAGTATCGCCACTATTAGTACCAATAAATACCCTACCGGGCTACCCTCATTATTTCTCCGCCTATCACCAAAATACATAAATCTAAACCCAAAATCAGATATCAGCCCCACTACACATACCAGCCCAAACACTATCATACTCACCCGTATATCATAGTTTTTAACATGCGACATCTCATGTGCCATCACCGCTGTTAGCTCTTTATCATCCATTATGTCTAGTAGCCCCGTAGTAGCCGCTACCGCCGCATGCTTTGGGTCACGCCCAGTAGCAAAAGCATTGGGCGCATTATCGTTAATAATATACACTTTGGGCATCGGCAAGCCCGTAGTAATACTTAAATTCTCCACCGTATTATATAGTCTAGGGTTGTCTTTTTTGGTGATTTCTTTCGCGCCGGTCATTGCCATTGCTATATTCCCCGCAAAATAATACTGTATCAGTGCATACACTATTGCTACCACTATAGTCCACAGTGCTATCCACGGGTCTCTATAAAAGTACGCAAACACCCCCGCTATCGCCCCTATCATTATCACGAACCCTATTATTATAAGTATGGTTCTTCGCTTATTTTCAGCAATTTGTTTGTACATTTTGCCTCCGGTTAAGTTATGCTAAAACTTTACTTCTGGAGCTTTTTCTATTTTTGCTTTTTCAGCTTCTTCTACTTCAAAATAGTCCCGCTTCTTAAAATGTCCTACCATATTGTTGATGATATTTGTCGGGAAAGTCTTGATTTTAGTGTTTAGCTCCTTCGCGCCAGCATTGTAAAATCTACGTGCCGCCTGAATTTTGTCTTCTACATCTTGTAGTTGCTCTTGCAACTTTACGAAATTCGTATTAGCCTTAAGCTCTGGATAAGCTTCTGCTATCGCAAATATCCGCCCTAGTGCACCTTGCATTTCTTTCTCGGCTTCAGCGGCTTGTTTTACGGTTTTGGCCCCCATCACCGCACTTCTAGCCTCTGTCACCATTTCAAATGTTTCTTTTTCGTGCTTGGCATAGCCTTTTACCGTTTCTACCACATTCGGTATCAAATCCGCACGATATTTTAGTTGTACTGTTATATCAGACCACGCTTCATTCACGCGCTCATCTAATTTTACTAATCCATTATACGCGCCTATTATCACAGCAACAATCAGCACGATTATTACTATTACCACAATCGCTATAATTCCACCTACTGGCATATTTTTCTCCTTTTATTTATATAACCATTATATCACACTTTTTTTCGAACATAAAACCCCTAATTATTTATTCCAAAACCGTCAAAATGGGTGTCCATACATATAAAGCCTGCTCCGGAATAATAATATACGTTACGCAGAAAATATCAACTCTCACACCACAGATCCAAGAGTAGTTCTACACCATACTTCTTTTGCCACAAGGCAATTGAAAAAGTACAAAAAATGGTGCGAGCGAAGAGACTCTAACTCTCGACCTCTTCCTTGGCAAGGAAGCGCTCTAAACAACTGAGCTACGCTCGCACATTTACTGTGTACTACCATTATATCACATATTTACATTTTTTTAAAAAAATAATATAATTATCAACATAAGCATAATAAACACAAATATGGAAATAATTTTACAAATACTACTACTAGTAATCGGGTTCATCTTCCTCATTAAAGGAGCAGACTGGCTAGTATCCGGCGCATCCTCTATAGCTGCCAATTTCAAAGTATCAAAAACCCTCATCGGCCTCACAGTGGTAGCTTTTGGCACCAGCGCACCAGAGCTAGCAGTGGCTATTAGCTCTCTTGCATCCGGTTCCACAGATATGCTTCTTGGTAATGTTATCGGTAGCAATATCATCAATGTCTTGCTACTTATCGGTGTAGCCGCTCTCATCTGTCCCATCAAAGTCAACAAAGATACCGTTAGGAAAGAGCTCCCTATCCTACTTCTTATCTCTACCGCCCTAGTTGTGTTGTTTTTAGATATATCACTAGCAGATGGCGCCATCAACGAGATCACTCGCAGCGATGCTATTGTCTGCTTGCTCTTCTTCTGCATCTTCCTTTATTATCTTATTATCATGGCTAAACGCAACCGCGACACCAAAGCCAAAAAAACCGAAAAACCCAAATACAAACTCGGCAAATCATTTCTTATCACCATCATTGGCCTTGCCTGCCTCATTGCCGGTAGCCAAGCCGTAGTAAATAGCGCCTCATTCATAGCTTCGTCTATGGGCATTTCAGAGCGTATTATTTCTCTCACTGTTATTGCACTTGGCACCTCACTGCCAGAGCTTGTCACTACCATCGTTGCTGCCCGCCGCAAAGAAACCGACCTCATAGTGGGTGATATTATCGGTAGCAACATTTTCAATATCTGCATCGTCATGGGCCTACCGGTCGCCATTTTTGGCACCATCACACCAGAAAGCTTCCAGATGATAGATCTATTCATGCTTGTTTTCTCCGCTATTTTATTATTTTTCTTCGCCCGTCGCGATCACAAAATTACCCGCTTTAATGGTATCCTCATGCTACTCATTTTTGCACTTTATTATGGCTTTATTGTGTACGGAGCACTCGCATGAATTGGATTATAATAATTGCTATCGCTGTAATTTCCGATGCCCTACGTATTTTCATAGACAACTATGTATCCGATGTTTATTTCAAAGAAAAAGGCGCCGTTGCACAAAAAATCATTTCCGGCTTAGCTTATCCAGCAGCCGGCATCATTGCACTTACCATCTGTGGATTCAATTTTACAGATGTCACATTGCCTACCATTAGTCTCCTTATATTATCTGGCATCCTAGGCAGCATCGCCGGCATACCATATTTTAGGGCCCTAGAAATTGACGATTCCACCAATATCGGTATATTCTTTCAGTTCGCTCCTATCCTTTATCTTATTTTTGGCTGGGCTCTCGGCGACGAACCATTTAATTTTACTCAGCTAATCGCATCATTTATTATTATAGCTGCGCCCATTCTCGTAGTTGCAACAGCTAGAAAACGTAGCCGCAAAATCCGCTTTCACGCCGCCATCTTGGCATTTATTGCTATTGTTTTTTATGTTATCAGCGGAGAGCTATTCATACAAACCGGCGCCGCCAATCTAGATCTTTTTGCCAGCATTGGTATCGTACTCATAGCCAAAGGCCTCACGGATCTTATCGTTATCGGCGGAGTTCGTAAATATCGCCATCGCCTTGCCACAGTTATCAAATCGAGCCGTCGCAAAGTGCTATTCCCCATGGGCGCCGGAGTTATCATGCGTGTCATTCAAGAATTTTCTTATCGTGTTGGTTTAGTTCTTGCCCCTACTGTAGCCATAGCCTCCGCCGCATCGGACTCCGTAGAGCCTATTGTTATATTCTTCCTAGGCCTAGTTCTTACCCTTATTTGGCCAAAGTTTGGTCGCGAAAAGCTCCAGAAAAAAGTCGTATTTGTACACCTTATTGCTACCATTCTAGTAGCTGTAGGCATAGCCATTATGCAGCTATAAATCCAATTTTCTTTTCCAAAAAGACCAGCTATCTATGTTATAATTAGTTTAGGTGGTGCTTTGGCGGAGTGGTTACGCAGCGGTCTGCAAAACCGCGTACACCGGTTCAATTCCGGTAGGCACCTCCATTTTTTATTCTCTTCGCCCCACGCATCAAAAAAATTATCAAAATGTTGTAAATTTTACAACACTCCTATTTTTTATCTTCCCACTTTATTATCGGCTCTTTAGTTTTAGAGAGCCGCACTGCCTTAGCTAGCAAAGCTTCTATCTTCTCGTGGTCCGCCTTTTGTTTAGCCTCATCAAATCCCGCCTGCTGGCGTTTAAGCTCGTTATAAAAACCCGTACCTCTCGCCGCATTCCAAAATAATTTTTCCTGCGGCACATTCTTATAATGCCACGGCTTGTTAAATAAATTATAGTGTATTATTTTCACATCTTTTGGTAGCTCCACGCTTGGTTCCATATTCCAGCAGTCATCCAAATGTCTAATTTTCCCCCTTAATATCACATTCATATAATCTTGGTCCGGCGCCACCAAATCCGCATCATACTTATTTATTGTTTTTACAAGCGCCGACAAATACCCAAGTTTGCGCAGTGCTTTCATATTCATTACTAGTACACCCGAATTAGTATATTCGGTATACGGCACCCCTACAGCGTTGTTCACGTAATCACGGAATTCTGGTATCACATCCACCTTTGGGTCTACCATCGCAGCTATCACATTCTCACCAAGCTCTATGTCATATAGTTCCCCTATATCACCCCTTAACACCGTATCACTATCTATATATACGCATTTGTCGTATATCGGAAACAGCCTCGGTATAAAAAACCTATAATAATACACTGCGCTAGAAAAGAAATCCCCAGCACCTTTTCGTCTTGAACAATATTTAATAATAGCTTTGAGATACAGGTTGCTGCTAATTTTCTTAAACTGTATCGCAACATTATCTGTCACAAGACTTCTCAACCGTATCCTGTTCACCCAGTTCAATCCATCGTGCAATATTATTACCCTATAATAGCGTTTTTTATCTACATGCTGCGTAAGCGAATGTATCGCCGCTGCCGCATAAGGCGCATACGCGCTATTGATTGTCAAAAATACCGGTACGACTTTGCTATTTTTTAGCGGATTTAGGCCTGTATTGAAAATACTCATAACTATTCTTCTTACTATATTTTACCATACTATCGTAAGCTTTTTTTGCTAGCTCCGCTCTATTTTCATCTTCTGTTTTGCCAGCATCCGGCCAAAAAGGCCCGTCTATGTATATATCCATCCGTGGCAAATCGCCCCGCTTGGTATCTTTACGTTTATGGTACGTAGTAGTCATAGTAAATATCGGCAAATTATTTCGCACAGCATATTTAAAAGACCTATCGCCCGCTGGGAACTTTCGCGCTTTCGTAGCATACGGCCAAACATGGGCCTCCGGATACACCACCAAGCAGTTTTTTTGCTTCAATCTTTTATCTACTGCATCGTTAAAAGCTTGTTTTTCTTCTTTGGTTTTTCCTAGCGGCAGTCCACCGATATACGGTAACATTTTCCCAATCCCAGGAATCTTCAAATTCACCGGCGAAATTATCGTAAATATCCTTCTATCCGCCGCTATGGCCGGCCCAAACACATCGTGAAAAGGGTTCGTGTGGTTAGCATATATCACATAGCCCTTACCTTTTGCCTTTTTTAGCTTTTCACGCCCATATATCTTTACCTGCCAATACCCCCGCTCGTAATACTGCCCAAAAAGCTTAAACGCCCGAAACAATACCGCCGAATACAGCTTCACAAAAGGATTTTTCGGAATAAATTCATATCCTTCTGGTAACCCCACCTCTACCTTTGCTTCTTGCTCATCCGTCTTTATAGGGTCATCTTCTTCGGACTCATAATAAAACACCCGCTCTTCCACCGGAATATCTTTCTGAAATAATTCTGCCTTCGCCATTATAGATTATCCTTTAGCTTATTATACTCCTCAAGTATATCATCATATTCTGTGATTTTCAAAACATCATGAATCTTGTCTATCTGAAAAGGTTTCACCTTTTGCACATGAAAAACCGGCCAAAACTTAAAATTATTACTAAAATGATGTAGCACAGTATCGCTCCTAGGTCTTTCACCCTGCTCATTATATTTGCGTGATACTAGTTTTCTCCGTGATATAGATTTATTGAGCGCAGCTTGATCCGCTAGCATCATCCATCGCCCCGCGCAAAGTTTTACGGCCTTATCAAACATCCCAGACTTTATACACTCCGGAATATTAAACAACATCACACCAGAATTCATATAGTCAAACTTAAACAACCCATGATAATGATAAAAATTCTTTCCATATATATCTAACACCCCTGCCGCTTCAACACCATCCATATCCATATTATAAAATTCCGATATGTCCGCCCGACACACCACATCGTAGTCTAGATACAGTATTCTGTCTAACTTCGCCAGCTCCGGCACCTTATCTATATATAGCCTTAGCATGGAACACGGCGTAAAATACGACCCCATGTTTTTCTTTGGTAAATTCCGCACGAACACATCCGTAGCATCTATCAGTTTCACAAAACTTTTCGTATTTTTCTCTTTTACTAGTCTATCTAAGTATTTCGCCGACTTTTCCGTAAACGCCACCGTATCTTCATAATGTATTGTCATTATATATATACTTAGTGGGCCGGCATTATTCTTTACTAGCGATAGCACCGACACTAGTACCCCGTCTTTTATTCCAGCATCGCCACAGTATAATATATTCATGTATTCATTATAACAGCTCTGCCATATACTTTGTACTTAAAAAATTTCCAAAAAACACGCTGCAACACTACCTCATCCAATATCATATGCTATAATAAGCTCATGAATAAAAAAATGACCCGCCAAGACTTCTATGAAACTGTTCACAAAAATCGCAATAAAACAATCATTTTTGGCATAATAACGCTAATTCTACTAATACTAGTATGCATAACTTGGCTTGTCCCTACTCAGCCTAGCGGCAAACTGTACACCGAAGCGGATTTTGACGGAGCTACTTTTTATTTTCCAAGCGAAACTTTAATAGAATCCGTACTCATTCAAACAAATCAAATTCTATACACTATCACAATATTACCATTTATGTTATTATTTTTAATTTTGACAATCGTTTTTCTTATTAAAATGATACGAGCAAAGAATAAACTCAACAAAATTCACGAATCTAAACAAAAGTACTAGCAACAAAAAAGCGTACCTAAGTACGCAAAACCTTCAAAAACCTAAAAATGGTAGCCGAGACGGGACTTGAACCCGTACGAGTTTCCCCATTCGATTTTAAGTCGAACGCGTATACCAATTCCGCCACTCGGCCACCACTTACATTATATCATATTTCAGCGATTTAAATAACTTATCGCCGCCTCTGCCGCTACAGCACCATCCGCTGCAGCAGTCACTAGCTGCCTCACATTTTTAGTACGGCAATCTCCTGCCACGTATACACCGCTACGAGAAGTCTCACAGTTTTCGCCGGCCACTATATACCCATCTTTATCTAAGTCTACATAGTTCTTTACGCACTTCGTACCCGGTATTCTTCCTATTGCCACAAACACCGCCGCCGCATCATCTGGCACCGGATCGTCATGGTGTATATGATACACTTTCGAAGCGATATTTTCTAGATAAGATATTTCATGCTTTGCGGTATTACCACTACCCACTACCACCACCGGCTTGCCTTTATATAACGCTCCGTCACAAGTAGCACAATAAGATACTGGTCTATCGCCCACGTAACCCATCTGTTTTTCGCTCAATCTCCTTGGCTCGGTACCCATTGCCAGTATTACTGCTCTTGCCTGATACTCCCCGTCTTCACCAATCACATCCTGATGCTTACCGTTCTCTTTTATTCCCACCACTTCATCAAATTCCACCTCAGCACCTAGCTCCACCGCTTGCTTATAAATTTTTTGTACCAAGTCCGCACCACTTACCCTCATATCGCCAGGCCAATTCTCGATGTTCAACGTATTTATTATTTGTCCACCATACATTTTACTTTCTAACACCAAAACCTTTTTACCCGCTCTACAACCATATATCGCCGCCGTAAGACCCGCTATCCCCGCCCCCACTATTACTACATCGTACATTTATACTCCTATCATTTTCTCAAGCTTCTTTGGAGACAACACGCCCACTTCTCGCTTTATTTCTTTGCCATCTTTTATTAACACCAAACATGGTATTCCAGATACCCCATACTTCTCCGCCAATTCCTCCTCGTCATCAATATTTATTTTCCGAATTTTCACCTCCGGATGCGCCTTTTCAAAATTCTCTAATACCGGCTTCAGCATCTGACATGGCCCACACCAATCCGCATAAAAATCCAATAATTCCATTATAGTAGCTCCTTTATTTTTTCTTCCATTTCTTCTGGGGTGTCAGTCGGACCAAACCTATCCACCACTTTACCTTCTTTATCTATTACAAATTTTGTAAAATTCCATTTTATAAATCCTTCCTCTCCTTTCACACCTGGCAATTTAGCAATCGCTTTCATTGCCAACTTGTTCTTCATGCCCTTTGGTTCTCTATCTTCTTTTATCTCGGATTTTAGATAGTTAAAAAGTGGTATTGCCTTATCTCCATTGACCTCAATCTTAGAAAATCTCGGAAACGTAGTTTTATATTTTACTGTGCAAAATTCATTAATCTCATCATCACTTCCAGGCGCCTGATGCCCAAACTGGTCGCAAGGAAAATCCAAAATTTCTAGCCCCTTACTATGATATTTTTGATACAACTCTTCTAGCCCCTTATACTGCGGTGTAAACCCACACCCAGTAGCCGTATTTACTATTACCAAAACTTTTCCCTTATAATCTCCAAGCGGAACCTCTTCTCCTTTTCTATTTTTCACTTTAAACATATATATACTGCTCATTTTGTCTCCTTTCGTTTATTATACCACGCATCAATCATTCTTTGCATTGCGGTAAACTATATCCCTATAATAGGGTAAACTATTATATATCTCATGTAAGGGGGTATCGTTATGCATGAGAGCACCTTTCCGTTTTGGGTTATTTTTATTGGTACAAGCGTGATCCTTTCCATTGTTTTAGGCTTTACAGATCCCTACATCTTAAATTCAGAATTACCTTCCCTAGTATCCATCGAGAAAAAAGAGAAAAATGAATTGATAGAAATCAAAGCCAAAGAAAGATTTGATGACTATGTAATTTTTTTATTATAATTACTCCTACCATCATAGCTACCATCTTATTTCTTTGGCAATATTTCTCTTTCTATCCCTTAACCTCCGAATTACCCTCCATATTGAATAGCATAGGCGTAATATTAGCTACAATACTCATATACCCGTTCTTCCTGGCCGCGCAAGTCTTAATCTTCGCCCTAGCAGAGCTAATTCATACGTACATATTTGAAAGAAAATATGCCAAAATTTATGATAGAAAAGTTATCATCACCTTCCAAAAATAACCCCCAAATCCCCGCTTTAAAGCGGGGATTTTTCTTTTATACTTTATTTATTACTGGTATCACTATCGGTGTATGGCCAGTCGCATCAAATAATATATGTGTAATATCTTCCTTTATTTCTTCCTTTAACACCTTCATCTCCGGGTCAGTAGATATAGATTTATCTGTCTTTTGCCTTAGATAATGCCGTATTTTCCCTATTAGTTCCTCGCTATTATCTAGGTATACAAATGCCCTAGATACTATATCTGGCGTTTTCATTAAGTGGCCAGTTTTTTTGTTGAGCGTAAGTATCACCACAAATATCCCTTCACGCGATATGTGTATTCGGTCTTTCACCACAGCTTCATGTACCGGCTTATCCGCATCGTCATACAGCTTGTTACCCACGTGTATCCGGCCACATTTACGTATGGTCTTATCTGGCATTAGCTCCACCACATCTCCATCATCCGCTATCATTATCCTATCTTTAGCAAGCCCTACCACATTTTCCGCCATCTCAGCATTATGCTCTAGCATGTAAAATTCACCGTGATATGGCATATAGTTGGTCGGGTGAAGCCGTGTTACAAATTCCACATGGTCCTCATAGTACGCATGCCCAGACAAATGCAATGGCCCTATGTTAGTCAGGTGGGTCTTACCATTTTGTATCACCTGTGCCCCCTCACGGAGCAGCCCATCCACCGTGTTCACCACATGTGGCTCATTGCCAGGAATTGGGTTAGACGAAAACACTATCGTATCTGTAGATTTAATCTTTATGTATTTATGTGCACCTGTTACCATTCTATTAAGCACCGCATTTAGCTCACCCTGGCTACCCGTACATACTATACATATCTTCTCATCCGGAAGTTTAATAATGTCTTCCATTTTTACTATCGTATCTTTCGGCACCTTTATCGCCTTGGCACGCAAAGCCACCTCTACGTTATTTATCATAGAAAACCCACTAAACGCTACTTTTCGCCCCCTCTTAGCCGCCTCTTTCAATATCAGCTCTATACGCAATATCTGCGACGAAAAACACGATATTATTACCCGGCCATTCACGTAATGGTCCATCACTCGGCCCAAGTTCTCCCCCACATCGTATTCAGAGTGCGGATGTCGCCCTGGCGAATCAATATTAGTAGACTCATTTAGCATCAAAGTTATCCCTTCTTTTGCCACAATTCCATCTATCCGCTCATAATCGGTCTGTACTCCCATCGGCCTTTCCTCATGTCGCCAGTCACCAGACAGATATATTACTCCGTTTGGTGTCCGTACCACTATCGCCGTATTCCCCGGAATAGAGTGCAAAGTATGGATAAATTCCACACTCATGTGCTCACTCACCTTTATTATCTCGTGTTTCATTGGGTCTACTTTTATAAAATTCATATCCGGCGCATCATCCACCTCACTCATTTGGCGCTCTATCATCCCTATCGTAAAATCTGTCCCATAAATAGGTGTAGTAGGGTGAAATTTCGGCAGTAGATGCTTACACGCCCCTATATGGTCTAGATGCGCATGTGTAAAACATATCGCCTTCACCTTATCGCGATTGTCCTCTAGATACTTTATATCTGGTATCATATAGTTCACCCCTGGATAATCATCCCCGGCAAATAGCACCCCCATATCTACCACTATCATCTCAGACTTATACTCTATTATGGTCATATTTTTACCAATCCCAAATTCTCCTAGCCCCCCTATCGGTATAACCCGCACCGACTCAGGGTCTGGCCGAGCACTCTTTAGCTGCGCATTAGTCACTTGCGCCCCGTTATAGCCATTATAGCGAGACTTATCCACTGGCACCCCTATTATGTGCTGTGTAGCCTGCGCATTTACATCTTGGCTTAGCATCCTCTGATGATGCACCATCTCTCCCTTACGAGTGCTCACAGAAAGGTTAACTTTACGCTTCTCCGCCTCTGTTTTACCAGTATTTGCTGTGTTTTCAGCTACTTTCGTAGCTTTTTTGGCAGTTTTACCAGCCTTCGCACTAGCTTTTTTGCCCTGAGAGGCTATTTTTGGCCCTTTTCCGGCGTTTTTAGCATTTTTAGGCTTACTAGCCACTAGTGCAGCATCCTTGCCTCCAGGCGCAAAATTCGAGTTAAAATTACGATTTTGAGCCATTTCAAACTGTTTCTTAATATCTGGGAGCCTCTCAGCTCTAGATTTTAGCAGCCGCGCACGGCGCTCTTCTTCTTTTATGTTCATAATTTTCCTTTTTATTACAAGTAAATTCGCTACCTCTATTATATCAAATTCCACCATTTTTTCAAGCCTTAGCTCTCATGTTTTTCGCCACACAAAACACCCCATAGCTATGGGGTGTTTTACTGTCTACTTTTGTGGGTTCACTGCAATTAAGGGTACAGTTCAAACGCTACTAGCTAACTACTGAGCAATACAGCGTACGGAGTAACCGCCGTACCTGCTATTGCTGTAGGCAGGATAAAAACTACCAATACCGAAATAGAGGTTGTACGCACTGCTGTTAGAACTGACTGTACTAGACCAATAGTAACCGTAGTAGCCGGTACTGCTCAGCGAGCCGTAGTAGACATTCCCAGACCGAGCTAGCCACAAAGGCGCCGTACGGATAACATTAAAGCCACCATCTACATATCTATAGTAATTACAAGTCCCGCCACAACTTTGATTTATAGGTTCCTTGGTAATGTTATCATAGCTAGCAGCTAAATTGCCCATGTCACTATAATCTATCCGCTGAGCATTAGGGCCGTTAGGTAGTTCCCACCCAGCAGGACAAATAGAAGTCGCTACATTAGTGTACTGCTGAGTAATTTCTGAAGTATTGTTACTTGCTACTGCGGCAGACCAGCTGTAGTAGTTACCAGCATGATTTTTCATGCTACAATCCGGATGCTCTGCTTGACAATCCGTTAATGAAGTATACGGAGTATCATTATTATTATCACCAGAGCTATAGTAGAATACATCGCCTGGGTCGTAGGAATATGGGTCATTATTAGCATCAGAGTTGCTTGGCCAAGTGGCAGAAGATAGATTGCCAGTGGTTATAGTACTTCTTTCTGGTGTCCAGTTGCTAGATATGTTGGTATTAGCTGTAGTAAGGGCTGTTTCTGTGCTTAGGTCTAGGTCTAGGTTTTGTGTCATCCAACAGTTACCATCAGCTAGCTTGGCGATTTCATAAGTTTTGTTATCACGAGTATCTTTGAGAGTAGCAGTAGGTACTACTGTTTCTGTCCCACTAGGAGTATATACTGCATCACAGATAGCGCTAGTCATACCTTGCATAGTGGTGAGTGAAGCCGGGAAACCATTGTAGCCTTGTATATCATAAGCTATCTCCCCACTATATACACCAAATGGCATGTCTTTGTCTGCTTTCATGGTGTAGTATACAGTGAATTCATCACCCTCTACTGCGTTTACATTTTGTTGTGCCATAAGTGGGTCTGCTGCGAGTGGCATAGCAGTATAGTTGGCTTTGCCATTTAGGCTGTAACCCCAGCTATTATCATCTAGGCCAGCATTTTCTGTAGCAGTAAAGTAAATTTCACTACTCGTATCACCATCTAGGTAGAGGTTGGCATTATCTCCTGCCATAGACATGAATATCTTGTAGCCAAAGGTGGTAGTAGTAGAAGCATATGATACTGCTTTGGTACTAGCTACTATGGTGACATCTTCATACCTATTGGCGATGATTTGGATTTTGTCTGGAGCAGAAAGTACTGTACCTTCACTTGTAGCAGCATTGGTAGTAGTCATAAGTAGTTGACCTACTAGTACTGTAGCTGCTAGTACTGCCATGGTACTGGTAGCTGCCATAGCTAGGTGTTCTTTTTTGGAAGCTTTTGCACCTGTTTTCTTAGCTTTACGATACTTATGTACAAGCAAAGCTACAATAGTAGCTATAGCTAGCGAAAGTACTACAGCTGGGATAATAGTAGCTCCAGCAGAAGAGCTGCTGAAGAAGCCTCCTGTGTTACTACTACTATCTGTGGTAGTGTGGCCTTCGCCAACAGCAGTGTTTGGTACTGCTATGTTTGAATTTGTATTATCAGACCCTCCATCAGAGTCTGGTGTAGGTACTATAGGATTATTTGGGTCCTGTAGTACGATTTCTATGGGCACAGTGTTTGTTGCCATATAGATTTCCTTTCTGGTACTTAAAAGTACCTATTAGTTAATATTGTTTGACATTGCTATATATTTCACTGCAACCGAGGAACATTAAGGCAAAAGTATATTCTGCCACCGGAGAAGCTAGCTAGCGCTGTACTATTCGCTGCAATTGAGGAACATTAAGGGCAAATTTGCCGAAGGCGAATTTGAACGCCTAAGGGGCGGAGCTTTGGTGTAAAATATCTATTACACGGAAGCATAGCTTCCGAAATGCAGTGAATAGTGCAGCGCTTATATATCATATACGCCACTATATGCCTTCCGAGATGTAGTGAAATATATAGCAATGTCCTTAAAGAACTCGATAACATTTTTATATAATCTTCATATTTATACAAAAATGGCACCGCGGGGGTGCAATAATCTGACGATTCGTATCAGCATAAACAACTAACACAAACAGCGATTTCCTCACGGCGCCATTATAGGTGTTACTTGTTTATACTAAAATGTGCTGATTCATCGAATCATCAAATTATTGCACTTCCATCATATCACGCTTATGTTCCGCGCGCAAGTCTTGATTTTTTACAATTTTTCTGCTACAATACATATATACAGATTCAGCCGGCTCACTACGAGACGGTTATTTTAATTAAAAGAAAGGAACAAATGGAAAATCTAGACCTCAAACAAATGTCCGCAATGGTAGATATCATTGCAGAAGAAAAAGGCTTACCACGAGACACCGTACTAAATGTCGTCGAGCAGGCCATCGCCGCCGCCTGGCGCCGCGACAATGGCGACCGCGAAATGAACGTTCGCGCTGTCCTCAACACCAAGACAGGCGAAGCCGACGTCTACGTCGCCCGCGAAGTTATCGAAGATGGCCTCGCGTTTAACCCTTCCACCGAAATCCCTCTCGCCGATGCACTCAAGCTCAAAAGCGAAGCCGTAGTAGGTGAAATTGTCGAAGAAAAGCACAAAGTCACCACCTTTGGCCGCGTTGCCGCCCAAACAGCCAAGCAAGTAGTGGTTCAGCGCCTCCGTGAAGCCGAAAACGATGCCGTACTAGCCGCTTTCGAAGACAAGCTCGGCACCATCGTTACTGGCACAGTTTCCCGCGTAGAGCCCAGGCTCGTCCGTGTAGACCTCGGTCGCGCCTCTGGCATTATGCCCAAAAGCGAGCAAATCGAAGGCGAATATTACACCGTAGGCAACCGTATCAAAGTTTACATCAAAAACATCGAACACGGCGACCGTGGCGCCCAGTTAATTCTCTCTCGTGGTAGCGCCGAATTTATCGAATGCCTCTTCCGCCAAGAAGTCCCCGAGCTAGACAATGGTACCGTAGAGATTCGTGGCATCGCCCGCGAAGCCGGCCGCCGCACCAAAATAGCCGTTACTTCTACTGTGCCTGGCGTAGACCCAGTTGGCACCTTTGTAGGTGGTCGTGGTATTCGCGTCCAAGCCGTGATGAACGAAATCGGTGACCGCGAGAAAATCGACGTCGTCACCTGGAGCGACAATGCTTCCGAATACATTCGCGAAGCTTTGAGCCCTGCCGAAGCCATCAAGGTAGAAATCGATGGCAAAAAAGCCAAAGTCTACGTATCTGAAGACCAGCAATCTATCGCCATCGGTAGCAAAGGCCAAAATGTCCGCCTAGCCAGCAAGCTCACCGGCTTTGATATTGACATCATCCTGGCCAAATCTTCCCCCAAGAAGAAAAAGCAAAATGTAGAAGATTCTTTGCTCAGCGCCCTTGAAGAAGCCGAAGATGTCCCTGCCGATGCTGAGGCCGACTCTAGTACAAATACGCCGGAATCTTCCGATTCAGAACCCACCGCTGATACTACAGAGGTAGACACCCCATATTCAGAAGATACTTCAGAGGAAGCTTCCACCCCTGTTAGCCCAGAGGCAGAAGCTGAGTCCGCCGTAGGCGAAACTAGCGAAAACTAGTGCATTTCGCTTTATACTTTTTCACAAAGCTACCCCTGTAAAGGGGTTGCTTTTTGTAGTAAAACTTAGTTTGCCTATTGACTTTCTATCACGCTTGTGCTATAATCAGTTTGTAGCCTCAAGAGCTACAATTACCTTAAGAAAAGAGGAATGGAAATGTCATCAAACATTTCAACTATAATCATTTTTGCAGGAGCTTTACTTGTAATCGAAGCTATAGTTATGGGGGCACTCCTCTCCAAAGTAGGAGAATTCTTAGTGAAGCTTGCCTTTGCGGCACTGATATTCACTATCGCCATAGCCTCCAAAAGCGCATGGCTCTCCGAAGTCCTTAGTGGCAGCCTCTGGCTCGCCACCGTAGCAGCAGCTGCAGCAATCGTCGTAGTGATACTCATCGACCTTAGACGATTGGTCAAGCATCTCGAGCATATCGAAGCACGCCGCCGCTACCACCGCGGCTCACGCCGCACCACCCCAGCTAGACACTAAAGCTGGGGTTTTCTCTTTGTAACAAACAACAATATGTTGCATACCAGCAAACACAGCGCCAAATCGCATAGCGATTTGTCAAGCATCAAAAAATGAGTTGGGATTGACTTCCAACTCATTTTTCATAATGTAGTTCTTTTGCTGGCCTTTTCTTTCAAGAAAAGACCAAGCCTTAATTTGGCGCCTTCCTAGTTTCCCGCTGTTGCAGTATAATCGGCGCTACCGGGCTTGACTTCTGTGTTCGGAATGGGAACAGGTATTTCCCCGGCGCTATGGGCACCAAATTGACTCCCCGCGGTCTATTGATGTCCATAATAGAAGATTTTAAAAACTTCCCTGTGTTTGATACTTCAAGCACAGATTGCTAGTTAAGTCAGTTTCTAGGTTTACGGAGCGACACGTCGTTCCTTAAACCTAGAACATAAAAAGGCAATGGACCTATTAGTACTTCTCAGCTCCACACGTTGCCGTGCTTCCACTTAAAGCCTATCAACCAGATCATCTTTCTGGAGTCTCCTAGGGAATCCTTATCTTGGTG
>JAZNGO010000009.1:0-2098 GCA_045576515.1 Candidatus Nanosyncoccus sp.
AAAATGAAGAAAGAGTAAAAAGAATGATAACACCGGAGAAAAATTATCCGGATTTGTATGGGCTACTGCGACAACTTATGCGAATATTAATGCCGAAAATAAAGAAGATGGATGGTGTATATAGGGAAGTATTTGGTAAGCACATGCTAGATATATTGGTAAGAATAGTGGAAGTGTATTTTCGGATGGCAAATGGCCGAATGCTGGTAGATGTAGCACGAGAGGAAATGTTGGGACAAGTTGATGATATGACTGCGTTGCTTGCGATAGTGGACGAAAGCCAGTTGTTTGATTTGGTGACAAGAACTCGAGTGGGCGAAACTTTAGTGGACATAAAAGTGGCTATAAAAAGAAGATTGCAGTGAAAACGATATTGTGTGACACGCAAGATACTATATGGCTAAAAAAATATGAAAACAAGTTGCAGCTAGCATTGTATATTGCATATTTGGAAGCGAGGCGGGGTGGCAAGAGAACAACGCGTGATGAGCAGATGTTTGAACTGAATGCAGATGAAAATTTAAAATTGCTGCGGCGGGATATTCTTAATAAAACTTATAGGCCAAGTAGAAGCTCTGCGCATATAATATATAATCCGGTAATACGAGAAATATTTGCAGCTACTTTTCGAGATAGAGTAGTGCATCACTTGATATTTGATACGGTATATGACTGGTGGGATAAAAGAATGATAACAGATGCGTATTCTTGTAGAGTGGGTAAAGGCACATTATACGGAGTGCAACGGCTAGACCACCATATAAGGGCTGTATCACACAATTACGCTAGAAAAGCTTACGTAGCGAAACTAGATATACAAGGGTATTTTATGAGTTTACCAAGGCGTGAGCTATATGAAAGGGCGATATGGGGGCTAAACAAACAGTTTGCTGGAAAGACTGATAGTAGAGAGTATGAAACTGTAAGGTTTTTGTGGCATAAGACAATATTTGATGACCCAATACACGGAGTGCGCAAAAAGGGTGATCTAACCGGATGGGATAAGTTGCCCGCGAGTAAAAGTTTGTTTGGTCAGCCAGCTGGGAAAGGTATAGTAATAGGTAATCTTACTTCGCAGCTTTTATCTAACATATACCTAGACCAGCTGGATAGATTTGTGGTGTATGATTTGGGCTATAAACATTATGGCAGATATGTGGATGATTTTTATATAGTAGTAAGTGAAGATGAACTGGAACAACTTAAGAAAGATATAGGTGCGATAGAAATGTTTTTGAAGATAAAGCAGCTAAAATTACACCCAAAGAAACGAACACTAAGAGATGCTAGCCAAGGAGTGCCTTTTTTGGGTGCGGTAGTATATAACAATCATATAGTGCCAGGGCCTAGACTTAAGAAGAACACGAGAATTGCTTGCAAGGAAGTAATGATGGGGATAAGGCATGAAGATACCGTGGTGTCGTATTTGGGACAAGCAAAACATATGAATAGTGCCACCATGTTAAAAAAGGCCTTTTATGAGGTGGGGTGGGAGTATAATGTTTGAATGCGGTGTGTTTTGGGTTACGCATAGTAGGAATTACATATAATCAGGCAGTATAATTGCTAAAACGAGGAGCGAAAGGAGAGAAAACT
Organism: Candidatus Nanosyncoccus sp.; assembly: GCA_045576515.1. GTDB lineage: Bacteria > Patescibacteriota > Saccharimonadia > Saccharimonadales > Saccharimonadaceae > Nanosyncoccus. The sequence continues at coordinate 1,597 of JAZNGO010000009.1, forward strand.
CTACTCTGCTGGAGCCACACAGCGTACGGAGTTCCCGTTGTTCTTATTGTTGTTATTCGTACCTGGATTCACGTTGCCACTGTTTAAGTTCAGGTTGTAGGCGTTGTTCGTATTGTTGGCAGTAGACGACCAGTAGTTGCCGTTGTTGCCACGATTGTTCGCCGAAGAACCGTTCCAGTTGCCGGAATAGACGAATACTTTAGCAAAGGCCGCCGGCTAGCGGCCGACAATAAGAGGGGAAAAGAGAGACAATTTACATTCTCTGATTCTCGTAAGAATGAGAGAGTGCCATAGAGGCGTGGACTTTATAAAAAAGTATGTCTCTCAGAGCCTCGCGGGGCAAAGTGGGTAAAGAGAGGATGATAGTAATCATGCTTAACTTTACACCTAGACTGCCTATGGATGATTATAACATGTAATTTATGCTTATTTGCACTTTTGGTGCTAGGGACGAGTTTTGCATGGTGGGGCGGGAGGGGCACTGGTTTTTTGCTTCCAGCGG
>JAZNGO010000010.1:0-1929 GCA_045576515.1 Candidatus Nanosyncoccus sp.
CATATTTGCATAACTGCCTGGCGTTATTAACGTCAACATCTTCACAGCTTTTTTTCTAGCATTTTTTATATGCTCTTTTTCATTATTTTTGGGCCCAGTCGTACCCAAGAAATAATTAATTGCTGTGTTACAAATTTTCCCTACTGGAGCCATTTCTTTACGCAAATCCTCTGCTGCGAGCGATTTGAGCAATGAATAATTCTCATGCTGAATTTTACCAATAATTTCTTCCGCACTGAGTTCCTCTAATTCCTTTTCTGTAAATGTTTTTTTCTTTTTACTCATGACTTCCCCATTATAGCATTTTTTTAACATTTATGATAAAATATAAACGCACTGGGGATTCGCCAAGTGGTAAGGCAGCGGGTTCTGGTCCCGCCATTCGGGGGTTCGAATCCCTCATCCCCAGCCAAGATTGATAAATAGCCTCATTTTAGGCATTTTTTTATATTTCCTATACATTATTCCTATCTTCCCCACCCAGCTTTCTTATCATCATGTTTTAACTGTTTTACTTTTCCGCACCCCTTCGCCAAAGGCTCGGGGTGCTTTCTTCCGGCACGGAGAGCGGGGAGGCCATCAGGAAACACCTAAGACCCCTGCAAACAACGTATTGAACCACCGCTGTAGCGACTATCGTTATCGGACGGAGACACATAGCTAGTAGCGATGTAGAGCTCGTACATATGGTTACCATTGAGGTAAGTAGAAGACCAGAAGTGGCCGAACGTGCCATAACCGTTCGCCGAGCCATTGTAGAAGCTGCCAGAGAGAGGCGTAGAAAGGGCATTCATAAAGTTAGTAGCATTACTAGAATAAGCTGTATAAAGAGCCTTGTATTCGCCAGAAGGCCCACCAGTAGGCATCCTCCAGCCTTTAGGACAGATGTCTTGAGTTGCATTGCCAGTACCAGCACCTGATGCATAGCAATAGGTTCCAGCAGAAGCAGCACAGTAGTTATAGTAAGTACCTATTTTACCAGAACCAGCACCATAACTAGTAGGGGTAGCATTCTTAGAATTTATATTGATGGCGGCATTAGTATAACCCCTAGTACTATCAAAGTTAGCCGTGCCAGAAGCAGGCAGAGTATAGTTACTGGTGATATTAGTATCAGCTGGAGTAAGTGCCATAGTAGTTGATTTGCCGAGTCTAAGATTATCCAACATCCAGAACTTCCCATCAGCTAGTTTACCAATAAGATAAGGTTCTTCGTCTCGTTTATCATAAAGCGTAGCCGTATCACCAGCATTTGGCATCATAGCATTTAGTGATGCTGTTGTCTGGTCTTGCATGTAAGGCCCCTTAGCCAAACAACGTACCGAATTACCGCTGCTGCGACTACTGTTATTGGACGGATTCACATAGCTAGAAGCGATGTAGAGATCGTACATATGGTTACCATTGAGGCGAGTAGAAGACCAGAAGTAGCCGTACGAGCCCTGACTGCTCGCCGAGCCACCGTCGAAGTGGCCAGAGAGAGGCGTAGAAAGGGCATTTTTAAAGTTGGTAGCATTACTAGAATAGACCGTATAAAGAGCCTGGTATTCACCAGAAGACCCACCAGTAGGCATCCTCCAGCCTTTAGGACAGATATCTTGAGTTGCATTGCCAGTACCATCACCTAATGCATAGCAATAGGTTCCAGCAGAAGCAGCACAGTAGTTATAGTAAGTACCTATTTTACCAGAACCAGCACCATAGCTAGTAGTGGTAGTATCCTTAGAATCTATATTAATAGCGGCCTTAGTATAACCATTAGTTGTATCAAAGTTAGCCGTGCCAGAAGCAGGCAGAGTATAGTTACTGGTGATATTGGTATCATCTGGAGTAAGTGCCATAGTAGTAGACTTACCTAGTCTTAAGTTATCTAACATCCAGAACTTCCCATCAGCTAGTTTACCAATTAAGTATGATTCGCTGTCACGA
>JAZNGO010000011.1:0-2790 GCA_045576515.1 Candidatus Nanosyncoccus sp.
AGACTCGTCTAAGACCATTCCATCAATCACCACTAGTATCTCAGAATCTACTTATAGTACAAATACAGCCTACAATAATACATGGGGCTATAGACCAAGTAAGCTAAATAGCTCTACTAACTCTAACTACCTACAAGCTCCCACTTCTGCTTCTACTACCACTACCTTAGATAAAACCTCTTCAGCTAATCCATCTACCGCTAACACCTACAACCTAGCTATAGGCACTAGAGTAAATAGCTCTACCGTGCCAGGCTCTTATTCTAATGTCTTTGTTCTAACTGTCACAGCTAATCCTATTCCATATACCATTACTTACAATAAGAACACAGAAGATACCGTTACTAACATGCCAGACAATACTTCTAGCCAAACCTATAGTGAAACCGTAAACATCTCAAACCAAGTACCAGCAAGAGATGATTATAGCTTTAAAGGCTGGTGTACAGTACAAGTAGCAGATGGAGGAACCTGCAGGGGTACTACCTACAACCCTGATGGGGGAGGAACTGATCTTACTTGGACTCTTAACCAGACAGTTTCTTCTAATTCACTTACCATCTATGCGATGTGGGAAGTAGCAGGGATTAATCTTTATAATACGGTAGCTTCCATGAGTAAAGGAACTCAGACCCTCGGTCAGCTTCGCACTGCTATCACCACCAGCAATTCCGGCGTCTATGAATATAACACTTCCGTCTTTGGTACTGCATCAGACGCAGCTAACACCAGCAAAATCTACTACTACCGTGGCATTCTAGATAATACAACCGGCTCATATGGATCTAATGGCGACAATGCGAAATATCCTAATACTGTCGTTCTCTCATCTGCATCTAGCAAATCTGGTCTAGGCACCAACGATACTTGCTGGCGCATTGTTAGAACTACCGGCTCAGGAGGCGTAAAAATGATTTACCAAGGTAAATGGACTGGTTCTACTTGTGCCAATGCTCAGAATAGAGCCCAAGTCACCACTTCAGCTTTCAACGGTACTGCATCCACTTACCAACAGATTGTCCGTGTAGGCTACACCCATAACTCCACCTATGCCACTAACACCTCCAAGTCTGGCACTATCGCTCAAATCTTTGGCACTAACTCTAATCCATCCGTCAACAACACTCGCTCCACTATTAAAACTTATATTGAAGACACTTGGTACGCTAATAATATGACTAGCTATACTTCTAAACTAGAAGCTAGTGCAGGATATTGTAATGACCGTACTATGAATACATCTACTAGCTGGACTGCTCCACTAGCTGAATCTTCCCTTATCGCCTCCACCTATGGCACCTCTGGTCAGCAAGCCTACTACTTCGGTGCTTATCCACGAGACTCAAATACCGCCCAAGCACCATCCCTCACCTGTGGCAATAAATATAGCCAAATAGACCGTAGTACCGTAGATCTTTACCGTTACGTAGCAGGAAGCACCGGCGTATCTAATCAACTTAAATATCCAGCTGCTCTCCTTACCGCTGATGAAGTAGCCTTTGCAGGCTCAGGTTATGGCTCATCCATCAGTCCTTACCACGCTAACAGTTTCCTGCGTTCCGGTTCTAACTTTTGGTTGATGTCTCCTAATAACCGCGTCTCGAACGGCCCTGCGTACGGCTTCCACCTGTCCTCGGACGGCGGCCTCGCCCGCAACTACGTCTACAGCTCGTATGGGGTGCGTCCCGCCATTTCTCTCACCTCTGGAACTACTGCCGTAAGTGGTACAGGTACCGCTGCAGATCCGTGGATAGTAAACCCGTAAGATAACTATGGTATTATTGGTTAAAAGAGGGGGAACCAAGTGATGGTGAGGGCTTCGGGTTTTTTAAGGTTGCCGGTGACGGAGGCGGCGGCAAGATGTGGTTCGTGATTTTTATATTTGGTGTTTTGGTATTTAAGGTAGCTTAAAGCGGCAAAGTTCATTTGTTGTTGTTTTTTTGATGTGATAGTGTCTAGTGGAGTGCCATAAAGATTAGAATTGCGGTATTTGACTTCAGTGAAGTAAATGTGATTATCTCTAGTGGAGATGAGGTCGATTTCGTAGAATTTGGTTTTATGATTTTTGGCGACGATGGTGTGGCCGCGGTTTGTTAAATAATCTGCGACAGCCTGCTCGGCTTGTTGGCCGATAGTGGTAGTGTTTTTATGAGGAGGTTTAGCGGGTGAAAAACCAGAAAGGGATTTGCAGGGTTCAAAGGATTTGCGGTGTTCAGGAGTGAGGCCGTATTGATAGATAGCTTCAAGGTGAGCTTTAGTGCCGTAGCCGACGTGTTTATCAAAGCTGTAATGTGGAAATTCTTCGGCGAGTTTTAACATATAGTTGTCACGAGCGACTTTAGCGATTATGGAGGCGGCAGAAATGGCGGGGATTTTTGCATCACCTTTGATGCAGGTAGTGGTGAATTTTTCTAATGGGGTGTTCTTTAAAAAGTTAACTTTGCCGTCGATGATAATCTGTGAGAAAGGTTCGTGAAGTGACTGAACTTGCTTCACGGCTTTTTTGGTGGTATAAACGAGAGCTTTGGAAATACCAAGCTCGTCGAGTTCATTTGCCGGGATCCAGCCGAGTCCGGTGATAGAATTATTGAGGATTAATTCACTTAGTTCTTCGCGCTTTTTAGCGGTGAGTTTTTTGGAATCTTTTAAATCATCGAACCAAGGCTGGTGTTGCTCAGGTAAAATAACAGCCCCAATAACAAGCGGACCCGCTAGGGGTCCGCGTCCAACTTCATCAATTCCGAGAATTGCCACTTAGGCTTCTTTCTTTTCTTCTGTTTTTGGTTCTTC
>JAZNGO010000012.1:0-4993 GCA_045576515.1 Candidatus Nanosyncoccus sp.
CAATGGTGATAGCAGCCTAGCGTTTTTGACCGACCCGCATAATTTAGCGCTTATTGTCTCTGGTATCGGCGGGCTTGTTATGTGGGGGATCATCCACTCTACCTTTATTCGGCCATTTATCTTGGTGGGAGTTTTGCGCAATTATATCGAATCCGGCATCAAAGACAGGCCTACAGAAGCTTCCTTTGCCGAGCTAGACGAAAAATCCAAGAAATTCGCCAAGTTGCACCAAGAAGTAGAGGCCGGCGCAGCCTAGGCGCTTGCCACTTGCAAATAGCGGTCACTGGCCGCTATTTTTATGCTTTCGTTTGCACGCTCTCGCCACAAATGCAATAATATATACATGCAGCGCCAGTATATAGCTATAGACCTTAAATCTTTCTACGCCTCAGTAGAGTGCGTAGAGCGCGGGCTGGACCCTCTCCGCGCTCGCCTAGTAGTGGCAGACATTGCCCGTACAGACAAAACTATCTGCCTAGCCGTATCTCCCGCGCTCAAAGCCTACGGCCTCCGCGGCCGCGAGCGCCTTTACCGCGTAATACAGGTGGCAGAGCGCGCCGGCGTGGACTTTACCGTAGCCCCACCGCAGATGCGTAAATACATGGATATTTCGCGCCACATCTACAGTATTTACGCCAAGTTTGTAGCGCCTACAGATATTCACGTCTACTCTATAGATGAAGTTTTTATAGATGCCACGCCGTATCTCAAGGCCTACCACATGTCTGCCCGCACCTTGGCTGAAAAAATCATCTACGCAGTACTAAAAGAAACTGGCATCACCGCCACTGCAGGCATAGGCACCAACATGTATCTTGCCAAGGTAGCTATGGATATCAAAGCCAAGCACATGCCGGCAGATGCTCACGGCGTGCGCATCGCCGAGCTTACCGAGCGTACCTATAGGGAAGAGCTATGGAGCCATACTCCACTTACGGATTTTTGGCGTATCGGCCCGGGCTACAGTAGGCGACTGGCGCGCCTTGGCATTCATACCATGGGAGACTTAGCGCGGTACTCACTCACCGGCTCCAGCAAACTTTACGCGGAGTTTGGTATCAATGCCGAACTCCTCATAGACCACGCCTGGGGGTGGGAGCCAGTCACCATGCAAGACATCAAATCTTACCGCACGGACAATCATTCACTCTCTAGTGGCCAAGTATTACACGAACCATATACCTACGACGACGCCAAGCTAGTAACATGGGAAATGGCAGACGCTTTGGCCCTAGAGCTGTTTGCCAAGCACTTGGTTACAGACCAAATAGTGCTCACCATCTGCTACGACAGAGATTACCCAGGTTATCACGGCCCTATGCATACAGACCATTACGGTCGCACCGTGCCTAAGCCCGCCCACGGCACCATATCGCTAGATTGTTGCACCAATTCCGCCAAGACTTTCGCCACCAAGGCCCTAGAGCTGTTTGATAGAGTAGTCGATACCAGCCTCAATGTACGTGCTATTTACGTGGTAGCCGGCCATGTACGCGAGGCAGATAAAGCCACTCCTAAGCTCCGCCAGGCCAATCTTTTTACAGACTATACCAAGCTAGCTCAAGACACCGCGCGCGAGCAGCGCCTCCAGGCCGCCGAGCTAGCTATTAAGCGGCGCTACGGCAAAAATTCCATCATGAAGCTAAAAAACTACGAGCCTCGTGCCACCATGCGCATCCTCAACCGCCAAGTAGGAGGGCATAGAGCATGAGTAAGTATAGCGATATTATAGATTTGCCACATTTCCACGCCCCAGCTCGCCCCTATATGAGTATGCTGGGCCGCGCCGCCCAGTTTGCTCCGTACAAATCTTTAGTAGGGTACGAAGAAATGGTATCTACTACCACTGAAGAGATTCTCGCCACAGACATCCGCCCGGCCACCGCCGATACCAACTCCGACTTCAGCGCCGACCCCACCTCTGTTAGCGGAGCTTAGCTACGCGCTTTCCTTAATAAAATACGCTGAATTTTATAGCACCAAAAACATTATAAAAAGTCTTGCGCGCCGAGCATAAGCATGATATTATTAAAATGTCATAATTCAATTAAAATATCTGCGGCTTATTTTATAGGTATAGCAGAAGTAAATCATTTAAAAAATTGCGCCGTGAGGAACCAATTGAATGATTTACTTAGTTCGTAGATTTTTAGTTGAGTTATGACACCTCCCGGTGCCATTTTTATAGCACCATGCACCTTAAACAATACTAACTAATAAAAAGGAGAAATTTGGAGATGAAAAATAGCATCACCATAAATATCGTAGAGCCAGGAAGTGGCCCTACGCTAGACCCAGTAGTACCAAATACCGGTCTATTCACACACGGCATAGGTAGCAGTGAAGCTACTATTATAGCTGTGTCTACCATACTGCTACTTGCTATAGTAGCACTAATAATATTTGCTATATTACACAAAAAGAAAACCGGTAAAAGCCTAATACGCAATAATAAACATATCACTACTGCTGTAATCCTCCTTGCCATCATTACTTCTGCTGGTACTTTTATAGCTCTAGCCCGTAATGCCGCTCTTGCCGTAGATACAGACGAAGAAGCCAATGACGAAACTGGTCTTACCGTAGACGTATCCAGTACAGAGCTAACCATAGAGCTAGCAGATCAGCCAGTCTTTGCCGTACTACCAGTAGACATCACAGTAGAAGAAGCCACAGACCTAGGTTACACTCTTACAGCCTATGCGGATAGCACCAACCTAGTATCCACTACAGATTCTAGTAACATTATCCCCATGGTAGCATATGAAGATACCCCAGTAGCCCTTACTGCTAATACCTATGGCCTCTCCTTCACTGACCCAGAGTCTGCACTAGACGAAGTATTTACCTCCCTTTCTACTGGCCCTACTACTCCTACCTTTATTACAGACAAGGACTATGAAGCAACACTAGAGAATGATACTACCACCATCTACTATGGCTTCTACATTACTCCAGATACTCCATATGGTACTTATACAGGTAGTAATATAGTAGTAGACGCTACTGCCAACATAGCTACAGTTACATTTGATGCTAATGGCCTCTACTTTAATGATGATGAAGCCATTACGGAAAACACAGTAGGCTACAAACCAAATGTAGCACAGTCTCCCATAGAAGAAGTAGTAGGAGAGTACTTAACTCCTGCTCCACTTACTCCAGTAGATCCATCCACTACCATCCACTACACCTTCCTAGGCTGGAGTGAAACACAAGGTGCTACTACACCTACCTATACAAATGAAGAAGATATCTTAGCTAACCTCACTCTCACTAAAAACGAATCCCTTACCCTCTATGCTGTCTGGCATTACAATACAATGCTATCCTTCAATGGTACTACCAGTGATGGTGGAGTAGCTATAGAAGGTATGATTATACCAGCAGGAAGTGCTATTACTCTCCCACCAAATACCTTCACTAGGACTGGCAGTGTATTCACTGGCTGGAACACAGTAGAAACTCCTACACCAGACAACCCAGGTACAGAATATGCAGATGAGGCAGAGTTCATTGCTCCAGAAGAATCTGCAGACACCACTCTTTATGCCCAATGGGCTTACTATACTACCATCACCTTTGATGGTAATGGTGAGACTAGTGGCAGTATGGCAGACCAAACCATAGTAGCCGGTACCCCACAGAACCTTACAAAGAATACATTCGTGAGGACCAACGCTACCTTCATAGGTTGGAATACACAGGTTAGTGGCAGCGGTACTAGCTACAGCGATGAAGCAGAATACATAGCTAGTACACAATACCCAGAAGACATCACCCTCTATGCCCAGTGGGCCTATACTACTATATCATTTGATGGTAATACTAGTGACGCAGGCACTATGAACCCTATCACCATAGCCGGTGGTACTACATCCAATCTCCCAGCCAAAGCATTTACCAAAAACAACTGTATCTTCACTGGCTGGAATACAGAAGCAAGTGGTACTGGCATAAGCTATGGTGATAGTACTCCATACACTGCTAATGCTACTACCATAGAAGCATTCACCCTCTATGCTCAGTGGCAATGTATATCCCAAGTAAACTACTATGGTAATGGTGCTACTAGCGGTGAGATGGCTTCTAACATAGTACTAGGTGGCAGCACATTAACCCTTTCACAAAACACATACGCCAAAGATGGCTATATCTTTAACGGCTGGAATACACAGCCAAATGGCACTGGTACACCATACTCAGACCAAGGCTCATTTACAGCCCCCATGACTCCAGCTACCACACTAAACCTTTATGCGCAGTGGAAGGTACCGCCAACTATGCAAAATGTAGCTGATTGGGGCAGTACGCTTAGCCAAGGCGACTCCATGCAAGTACCAGACACCCGTGATGGTAAATCCTACTGGGTAGCCAAGCTTGCTGATGGTAACATTTGGATGACACAGAATCTAGACTTTAATATAGTAAAAGGTGGTGCAGATCTAGACCATACTAATACCGACGTTCCACAAAACTGGGGAGATGCAGGTAAACTAGCTAATACCTACACTACTGGCACTACTACTTGGAACAACTCTACCACCGCTTCAGAATCCTACGACCCAGGTAAGCTCTACTGGGATGGCACACTTAATACAAGCTGGGGTGGAAATCTAAGTAATGAAACCGTAACAGACCCACCTACTACTGGTGGTACTCACTACCACATCGGCAACTACTACAACTGGACTGCGGCGGTAGCTATGAGCGATTCTGCGGACTACGTATCTGGCGATGTGGACCAATCCATCTGCCCAGCTGGCTGGAGACTACCTAACCATAGCGAAAACAAATCTTACCAAAATCTAGTAAGTAGGCAAAGTCTCACTGCCGGTACCAGTGGTAATATCCAAAACACTCCTGTCTATTTTGTATATGGTGGGAGCTGGGGCGGCAGCTCCATCTTCGTTGGCAGCTACGGCTACTACTGGTCTAGCGTAGTCGAGAGTAGCCTCAGCGCGTACCTACTCTACTTCAATGTAAATGGCTA
>JAZNGO010000013.1:0-9750 GCA_045576515.1 Candidatus Nanosyncoccus sp.
GGTGATGTTTTTATTATAGCTTATTTTTGATAGAAATTCAAGAGTTTTACTTGAATTTTATGCCAATTTGGTTTTGACAGTTTAATTTTAAGGGAAAATGGTACATAAAAATCAGGTTGGTTTAAAAATTCAAGATTCCTATTTTTAAATTAATAACTAACCTTTCATTAAATTCTTATCTGTTGTTATGCCGTATAAAACGGGTTGGTTTAGGAAACTTAGAAAAACAAGATATCTATTTTTAAAATCATAATTATTCCGTGGCATTATTAGTAAAATGTATAATGTATTTTAATATATTTTAATGTATAATAGATACTGACAAGGAGATAGAAATGAATAATCATGAAGGGATAAATAAAAAGCAAGAACCGACAGAAGCGGAAGAGGTCCTCGGATCAATGGATGATTGGGAAAAGTTCAGAAAAGAAAACGCTAGTTCCGAAATGATACGGAGTATATTGCAGATACATGAGGCTATTTATGGGATGGGTGGTCAAGATAGGCAAAATGTAAAAAATGCCGTAGAAAGAGCATGTAAGAGTAATGGAAAAACGCTATTTGAAAATCTATGTGATGAAATTAATGATGTTTATATTAGTTCTAATGGTGGTGAGAATTTTGAGGATTATGGGGCGATTGATGCTGTTGACTCAATAATTAATGCAAACTGTGTAAAAATATTAGAGGATAGTGGGGATAAAGAAATAGGCTATGTTGATGCACTTATTTTTAGAAACAAAATGGACCAAAAAGCAGCAAACCCGAAAGCATACCCAGAGTTAGTATGTGATGGACAATTTCTCGAGCAAATTTCCAGCAATTATAAAAAGCTTCGACAAGAAAAGTCGGTTAATGAGACTTTTGAAGACTATTTAAAATCGTTATCTAGGAGCTATGGAATGTTGGCGTATTCTGCTAAGACAGATGATGCTTCTCATATGACACCGGAACAGTTTGCTGAATGGGGAGCGGTGAACAGAACGCTTAAAAATCTCCAAATGGTGAAAGAGGATTGGTCGCACATCAAAAATAATCCTCAAGTTCTTGATGCTTTGCCCATTGAAATGTTTACTGCTGAGGAGAAGAATAGCAATGTAAAGATAGAGGGTGGTGGGCAAAAATCTGAAGTAGTGATGCCGGATCGAGAAGAATTACTAAGGGTTGACATGCCGGAAGATAACAACAAGCCCGTGCGGAAAACTACGGAAAGTGATATTAACGTAGATGCAACCAATGATGAAAATAAGGAAGTAAAAACGGAAAGGAATAACACTGACCCTAGAGAAAATCAAGAACATTTGGATGAGCAGATGGGACAAAAAATTGGAGATATCGAACGCCATCTAGGCGATGTTGAATCATTAGTTCATCAGATGTCCTCTATTAATGCGGCATCAGTTAATGGTTTGCAGGAACTAGTAAAGAATCTGTCTAACTTATCTAAGCAAGTGTCAATAAAAATTGGCGAACGGGTGGAGGATGAAGAGTTTTTAGATTTGTTGAATGATAACTATCAAATGAGAGCTATTGCAATGTTGGACGATGGCATAAGTATTGCCCAAGGTATCTATGAATCTGCGCGCCCATTATTACATAGCAAGGAGGTGTTGGACTTTCTAAAAAGTGACGCACGGTTAATAACCTTACTTGGAGATATTAAGCAGGTGTTGGCTGGGCATTAATAATCTTGCCAAGGATGGGGATTTGATAATAGAAGCTCTGTTTTTATAGGCATAGCCTTAATATAATTTGATATATCATTTATGGGTTTTTGACGAAGGGATGGTTTGCATAATAGACATTTGTGATTATGGCTAGAAGGAAAATAATATATAATAAAAATATGTTGAGTAAGAAAATAATTAATAATAAGTATTTTGAAATAAAAAGTAATATTTATATTGATGCGAGAGTGATGAATGTTTTGACGCTATTTTTTGGACTAACTGGTATTCCAAATTTTATTACAAAGCGTTATTTGCAAGGTGCGATACACTTGGCTTTGCTTGCTTTGGTGATTTTGGGCGCTGCGATTTTTGGTGGATATTTTGCTGGTATGCCATGGGGGCCAATTTTGATAGTAGCTAGCTATGCTTTGGCTTTTCTTGAAACGAAAGCATATAATATGGCACACGAAAATAATCATAGTGCCATGGAAAAGATAGATAAAAGTTTTGTGGTGGCGGAGTGGATGAGTATTATACTGTCGCTGCCAATAATACTTCTTGGGACGCTGTGTGTTTGGGCATTTATTAATTCTTTAGGTAAAAGTGGAAGTAGGGTGGCTTTGGGTGGGGAATTTTTGATGTTTGTTGCTGCTGTAGGGATAGCGGTGCTTTTGACGGGCAGTTGCTTTTACAGGAAAAGGGTAGGAAAATTTAAAGAAGAACTTTTGAGTACGAATAAGTTTACGGCTGGACATAAGGGTTTATACAATGCAGTAAATGTTTTGTTTGTTTGTGATATTGCTACAACTATTGGAGTTATTCTTATGATTGTATATATGCTTCTAGTATAAAATATTATATTAATAGTATGTTTGATATAATATATGCATGGATAGTAATAAAATTGAAACTGAGATTAGAAATATAAAAGCTAGAAATGCGCGAGTGGAGCTGGATAAAAAGTGGGAAACTTCGTGGACTCGTAGGCTATGTATATGTGTTTTAACTTATATTGTGGTGGTGATATATTGTTATATGATTGAAGCTGGGTCTAATATTTTCTTGTCCTCGCTGGTGCCGGTGATAGGTTTTACGCTATCTACGCTTTCGCTTGGGCTAGTAAGAGAAATATGGGAAAAGAAAGTGCTAGGGCGAAAGAAATAAAAACTTAAGAAATTTGCTATAATTAATATAAAATAACAAAAGGAGAAAAATGGAAGAAAGAATATGTCAAAGCTGTGCAATGCCATTAACTTCGGATGATATGCTGGGCACAGAAAAAGATGGAAGCGTAAATGCGGATTATTGTAAGTGGTGCTATAAGGACGGTGAATTTGTAGATAAATGTTCGATGGAAGAATATATCGAGAAATGTTCGCAATTTGGTGAACAAGCTGGGATGACCAATGAGCAAATGAAAGAGTATTGTACGAAGATTTTTCCTACTCTAAAAAGGTGGAAGAAGGCTTAGCTGAGCTTGCCACGGCGTAGAGTGAAAATTTTATCAGCTTTTTGTGCTACTTGGCGAGAATGGGTGACGATAATAACAATTTTGTTGTCTTTGTGGGCTAGGTCGCGGAATATATTAATAATTTTTTCTTCTGTATCTTCGTCTAGATTGCCGGTAGGTTCATCGGCTACGATAATGGGTGAATTGGAGGCTAGTGCGCGAGCAATAGCTACACGTTGCTGTTGGCCGCCGGAGAGTTTACCAACTAGGCGTTTGCCTTCTTCGGGAGTAATACCGACTCTGCTTAGATATTTGTAAGGGTCGGTTTTGCGATTGTCAAAAGCCGAGGCTATTTCTACATTTTCGGCGGCGGTCATGTATTTGATAAGGTTGTAGCTTTGGAAGACTATGTTGACATATTTAAGGCGAAACTTTTGGCCAGAGATTTTGCGTAAACTTTTGTTATTGTACTTGATATCGCCATCTTGGAGTTTGTCTAGTGCGGAGATGAGGCTTAGGAATGTGGTTTTGCCGGAGCCGGATTCGCCCACTACAGCGTAGACTTTGCCGGATTCGAATTTGGCGCTAACGTCGTTTAAGACTTTTTGGGTGTGGTCGCCATTTATATAGCTATACGATAGGTTTTCAATAGTAAGTGTATTTTTCTTTGTAGTCATTTTTACTCCTTTCCTGCTAAAATTTCTTTTGGTTGATAGTGCATAATATTAATAGATGGGAGAATTAGGGCGAGAATGATAACGAGATAGCCGGTGATAAAGAGGAGAAGATAGTCGGTAGGCTTAGCATTGATGTCTAGTGTGATAGTTTTGTTAAGCCCTGAAGCCATAACTTCTTTCATGTTGGGCATGTCACCATCGGGGAAGTCTGGAGCGTTACCACGAGAGTTATCGGAATCGCTAGGCCCGCCCATGGGGCTAGGCATATTACCCATTCCTCCGCCAGGGCGGCCAAAATTACGGTCGGACTGCTCGCTAATGGAAGCAGTTTGGCTGTCCAGAATCATATTGCCAAGAGTATTGGCAAAAATGCTGCCGGTGATGCTGGCTAGGGTAAACCCTATGGTGCCTATGATAATAAGTTCGGTAGCGATTTGACCGGCAATGTTTTTCTTGCTAGCGCCGAGGGATAGCAAAACACCTATTTCGTAACGACGGTCTTTGATATTGATGGTGACAATGAGGGTAATAATAATGATGGCCGCGATGATAACGATAATAAGAATAGTATCTGCGAAGCTGCCAACTGATTCGATAGAGCCCGAGATGCTGTCGTATTCGGAAGTGTCAACGGCGACTTTGAGGTTGTTGTCGGATAGTTCGGTAAATTCGGAGTTGATTTTGCCTACAAATTCATCGGCGTTGTCGGAATTTGCCATGTAGAAATTAACATTGTCTACATCGTAATTACCATTATTGTAGGCATCTTGGTCTAAGAATTTGGCAGCAGTGGCGGTGTTCATATAAATAGTATTTGGGTCTGCGCGCTCTTCGGAACTATCATAAATGCCGATAACTGTGAGGGGCACTGATTTTTCGGTGTAAATATTCTTGAGCTTGAAAGTATCACCTACTTTAAGTGAATTTAGCTCGGCAAACTCATAAGAAATCATAGCAGAGTCAGTAGAATCTTCATCGAAATAAGTACCATCTTTAATGGTAATGGTGTTATTTTGCACGCCATCAATATAGGCGTAGGCGTTGATTCCGGAAATAGTAATATCAGAATCTAAAGTAGAGTCAGAAGAAGATTGTTCACTCATGCCAGGGGAACCCATCATTTCCATTTTGCCCATACTAGGGCCTTTGGTCTCGACTGTTTCGAGAGTATTACTATTAGCTGAAGCGGAGACTTCATAAGAGTAATCTTTGATATAGTCGGTGTAGGAAGAAATGATTTCGTTGGCGGTGTTGACATTTATGCCGGGGAGGTCCATTTCTTTGAACATTTCGCCAGGGTTGCCGCCTTTTTGCATTTCGGTTTCTTGGTTTTCTCGAATAGCATCCATGTCGGCCTGGATAGATACAGTGCCACCAAGGGTGGATTTGGCATATTCCATTTGGGCGGATACGGCGGATTTGATAATAAATGCCGCAAGTACTAGATTCGCCATTATGAAAAAGATTAATATTAGTATGGTGGTGCGTCCGAGCTTGCGCTTGATAGAAAGCCAGCTGCGTTTGAGCATATTTTTAAACATTTTTTCCTTTCTTGTATTTTTAATAATTATACAGCTGGTAACTTAAAGGAAGTTTAAAAAGTATTTAAGTTTTCGTATTAAACATGATATAATAAAACTATAATAAGAATAAGGAGAATGGGTGATGGCGAATTCTCGCAAAACTCAAACCAAAACAAAGAAAGTAGCAAAGAAAACCCCAGCCAAAATAAAAGTAGATGTAAAGGGCAAGCCCAAAAGATCTGTAGGTAAGGTGCTGTTTGCGATAGGGCTAGTAATATTGCCACTTGTAGTGGGAGTGGTTTCATCTGCTATTACTGGTAATGCGATGATGGCATTTGGAGCTTTAAATCAGCCACCTTTGGCACCACCGGCGTGGCTATTCCCTATAGCGTGGACTATATTATATATACTAATGGGCGTAGCATTGCTACTAATATATAAAGCTGAGCCAAAAAATGAAACTGAACGAAAGCTGCAAATAGCAGAGATAATAGTGTTTTTCGTGCAGCTAATGTTTAACTTTATGTGGACAATACTTTTCTTTGCGCTAGAAGCAAGAATATTTGCATTTGGGTGGTTAATAGCAATGTGGCTGATGATATTTACGCTGATATGGATGTGTGCAAAAAGTCATAGAAAAGCAGCGGCGTGGTGTTTGGTGCCATATATTGTTTGGTGCACATTTGCGGCGTATCTAAATATAATGATTGTGATATTAAACTAAGATAAGGTATAATAGTGGTAATGACTGGTTTACCACAAACTGCAAAACAAAAAAGGCACTATGTTAAATGGATAGTGCTGGGGGTGATTGTGGCTGTGGTGGTGACTATAATACTAAATAGGGCTTGGATATATGATTGGTACCGAGGGGCGAGTTATCAGCCTACAGCGGAGATGGCTACAATACGTGAGAAATTGGAGCTTACCGGCAAGGGGGAGTTTGTGTTTGGCGCGGTACAGCCGGTACTTAGTGCCGCCAAGGAATTTAACGCAAATTGCCGGCAGGATGAAACCGAAATAGCGGTACTAGGGTGCTATACAGAGGGAAATATTTATGTATATAATATTACGGATACTAAGTTAGATGGTATACGAGAATTAACTACAGCGCATGAGCTATTACATGCGGTATGGGCGCGGATGAGTGATGATGAAAAAAAGGCTTTGGTGGAACCATTAACAAGGACATTTGAGGCGAACCAAGATTTACTGGGGGCAGAGATTGAGTCATATGATATAGAAGAAAAACAAGAGGAGCTATATGTACGTGCAGGTACTGAAATAAGGGAGCTTCCGGCTGTACTGGAAAAACATTATGGGGAAATATTTGATGAACGCAGAAAGGTGGTAGGATATTATGAACAATATATTGGAGTATTTAGGGAAATAAAATCTAGAATGGAAGTGCTAGAAGTAGAGATGGAGACATTAAGTATTAGTATAGGTGAAAAGACAGAAGAATATACTAGACTGGCTAGTCAATTAGAGGCAGATATAGTAAGTTTTAATAGTTGTGCGGAAGTGGCGGGGTGTTTTAGGAGCGAAAGTGAATTTAACTTACGGCGAAATGAATTGATAAATAGGCAAAACGAATTGGAGGCATTGAACGAAGAAATAAACCAGCTGATAGATGAATATAATATAAGAGTAGACGAATACAATGCTGATGTAACTGAGAGTCGTAAGTTGCAAGACATGATTAACTCTAATAGCAAAGTAGAATTCTAGAGTTTAATTTTGGTATAATAGTGGTATGAAGTTTAGGCTTAGGAGATTAGTGCTAGTGGCTGCGGCGCTGGGTGGGGTGGCGGTGTGGCTAGTCGTAAACCCTGCTAGCTACGAGATTATTTTTACGCAAGCGGAAAATAGTGGTGCAGACTATGATGCTGAGGCGATATCTAGTGCAAATGCAGAAGTGCCACTTGCAACAGATGTTTTGGAGAAATTGGAAGTAAAAGGGCGAGCGCCCAAGACTGGATATACTAGAGAAGAATTTTATAATGGCTGGCCTACGGTGGATGGGTGCAACTTGAGACAGCGAATACTAAAACGGGAGTTTGGTGACACGGCGGTGCTAGATGGATGTAATGTAGTGGCCGGAGAATATGACGAGCCTTATACCGGCGAACACAAATTTTTTACCAAGCGTGAAGATATATCTAAAGGCGTACAGATAGATCATGTGGTAGCATTAAGTGATGCATGGCAAAAGGGTGCGCAATATTTAGAGCGCGAAGTGCGCTACAATATAGCAACTGACCCACTGAATTTATTGGCAGTAGATGCAGCGGCGAATGAGAAGAAGTCGGATGGAGATGCAGCAACGTGGCTACCGGCAAATAAGAAATTTCGATGTCAATATGTGGCTAGGCAGGTATCGGTAAAATATAAATATAAGCTGTGGGTAACAGAAGCTGAAAAAGATGCGATAGCGGGAGTGCTGGCGAACTGCCCGGCGGAGCCTAGTGTAGGAATAGAGGCACTGTAATAATAGTACTGCTATAATGTGTACGATATTGCTTGACTTTTAGATAAAGCTTATGTAAAATGGAAAGTGTTAAAGGTATAATTTAACAATCATATAAAAACTTTAAAAAATCTACATTAGGAGTAGAAGGAGAAGACATGAATAAAAAAATGGCGGTAGTAAGCTTAGCCTCTGTAGCGATGGCAGCGATGCCTATGGCGAGTGTACTTGCGGTGACATATAATGATGCCGTAGTAGACCAGATACAAGTAACTGTAAATACCGTGTGCAATATGACTTCTAGTGTAACTCCGCAAGCTGGTGCGCCCAACGGCGCTTATAGCAAGACCGTAACTCCTGGTACGTTAGTTGGTGGCGGTGGTCAAGCATGGGAAGGTAATGTTAGTACAATGACATATAGTTGTAACGATGCTGGTGGCTGGAAAGTGACTGCACAAGGTGTGGCTGGTGTAGGTAGCTCTACGGCTCAGACAGTGCTTG
Organism: Candidatus Nanosyncoccus sp.; assembly: GCA_045576515.1. Lineage (GTDB taxonomy): Bacteria > Patescibacteriota > Saccharimonadia > Saccharimonadales > Saccharimonadaceae > Nanosyncoccus. The sequence continues at coordinate 8,292 of JAZNGO010000013.1, forward strand.
CTGCTAGCTCTAGCGGTACCGATATAGCTACTGGTACTGCTACTGATGGCAATGTATCTAACTGGGCGTTTAGGGTAAGTGGCACTGGCGCGGTGCCTGAGTATACTGCTTTTTCAGCCGTACCTGGTACTTCTACTGCGGTAGCATCGAGCGAAGTGAGCGGTGCATCGGTATACGAGGGAACACTTACTCCGGAATACCGAGTGTGGGTTGCGCCTACGCAAGAGTCTGATACTTATACCGGCTATGTGAAATATATTTTATCTGCTCCTTTGTAAAAAGTTATTATTCGCTAGATACCACCGGCTAAGTGCTGGTGGTATTTGGTATGGAGTGAAAGCGTGATGATATAATAAAGAAAAGGAGGTAAGTGGTGCAAAAAAATAGTATAGGGCGAAAGATAATGATGACACTAGCCACAGTGGTAACTATAGGCCTAGTAGTGTTTATTGTGTATAGGTTTAATTATGTAGAAAATGCTAAGCCGGATGATACTGTAAGCAGATATTTGGTATGCAATGCCAATAATTTAGATAGTTATTTATTAACAAAAGACATGGGTGAGCAGGATGTTGATTATGAGGCTCGGATAATGTTTTTGGATGAGCAGATATATAGAGCTAATTTTGTGATAAGTAAGCAGTTTCCCAGTGCAGATGATACGCATTATTTTACCGACAGAATAGTTGCAGCATATAATAATTATATAGGCAATAATAATATTTCGAAGAACTTAATAATAAATAGTGTTAGCAATGTAGATAATATTGGCAAAATGGTAATATCTATAGAGGGTGGTAAATATACAGACAAAATGGCGCAACTAGTAATGCTGGATGGCGTTAACACGAGCGTGAGTGCGGATGAGGCGCGGAATCATTACGAGCAAAATGGGTTTATTTGTAGCGTTAGTGAGCAAGATATGATATTATCAGAGTAATACAAGGAGGAAAATGAGTAGAATGCGGAAAATTATTTGCATGGTAGTGCTTGCAATAATGGCTATAAGTGGAGCGAATATGACTTATGCAGAGGGCAGTAGTCTTACTTTTGGGCCTACGGCGCAGAGAATATCATTAAAGCCTGGCGAAACTTATAGAGCCAGCGTAGTGGTATCTAATCCAGCAACATCTACAAATGATACGAAGTTTATGCTATATGTTACTCCGTATAGTATAGCGAATGATGATTATGACCCGGTGTTTGACAGGGCGGGTACTTATACACAAATAGCCGAATGGATTACGCTAGATGCCACAGAGGGCACGGTAGCGCCAAACGAAAACATGGAAATAGGTTTTACTATAAAGGTACCAGAGGACGCGCCGGCTGGTGGGCAGTACGCGGCGATAGTGGCGCAAGATATGACTAGCGTAGGCGATGGTGAAAGTAGTGGTGTAAGTGTGAAAAGTATTGGTGCAGTGGGGTCGGTAGTAGTGGCAGATATAGCGGGACAAAC
>JAZNGO010000014.1:0-2055 GCA_045576515.1 Candidatus Nanosyncoccus sp.
ATTTACAACAAAAAAGAGCCTATTTCTGGCTCTGACTCTGGTGTGGTGACCTCACCGAGAGTCGAACTCGGATTGACGGGATGAAAACCCGTTGTACTAACCGTTATACTATGAGGCCAGTAACTTTATTATAACTGAAAATGTTAGAAATTGCAAGAGTAGTCGTAGGTAATGTGGTAGGACGAGGCGGTGAATGGTGGCTCTGGGAAAAAATGTACAAAAGTGGAATTTTCATCGCAAAGCTCGCGAATGGTGGAGGTGGCTTCGGCTGAATGTGTGGGATGAAGTAGTATTTGACGCAATGGGACTCTGGCGAAGCCAGTATCGGTGTATTGTGATAATGTTTGTGATAAGCTAGCAGCGCCATTGGCATGAATGGATGATTCTAGTGTAGGATAAAAATAATTTTCGTAGTAGGTAGTAGCTAGAGTTGCAAGTTGGGTATCTACCTGGCTAGCAGCAGAATGATGGTACGAAATATTGAGCATGAAAACACCATACACAGTAATAACAATAGCAAGAAAGATAATGCTGCCAATAAATAATTTTTGAATAAGAGTAAGATTACGCAATTTGCTAATCATGATTATATCTTATCATAAAAAAGAACTTATGATAAACTTATAGTATGAGTAAACTTTTTAAACGAACGAAAATATTAGCAACTATAGGGCCGGCAACAAATTCGGCGGAAAAGGTGGAAGCAGTAATAATGGCGGGAGTAAATGGGTGTAGGCTTAATTGTTCGCATGGTTCTAATGAAGAGCGCGACCAGCAAATAAAATGGATACGAGAGGCTGCAGCTAAGAAAGGCCGAAGTGTGGCGATACTACAAGATTTGCAAGGGCCAAAAATTCGTTTGGGTGAACTCAAAGATAATCATCTGGATGTAAAAAAGGATGATGAACTAATACTAGAAGCAGCAGAAGGCTACGAACATGATGGTGGCATGACTGTGCCAGTACAGTATAATTTGGCAGAAAAAACTAAAGTAGGCGAGCCGCTATCTATGTTTGACGGCAAGGTAAAAAGTGAAGTAATAGAGATAGTGTCTAGCACAGCTATAAAGGTAAAAGTCTTAAACGATGGATTTATCATGTCTAAAAAGGGCCTCAACTTGCCAGATACAGACTTCGGTGGGGATATTTTGACAGAAAAGGATATAGCCGATATAGAGTATGGTGCGAATTGTGACTATGATTATGTGTCGTTGTCTTTTGTGCAGTCTGCTAGCGATATAGTAAAGCTAAAGCAAATGCTGCTATCACTAGGCTCTACTGCCAAGGTGGTGGCAAAAATTGAGACAAAAAAGGCTATAGAAAGTGAAGAACATTTAGAAGAAATAGTAAAAGCTGCGGATGGCATAATGGTAGCGCGTGGCGATATGGCGGTGGAAGCTGGTGCAGAAGTGGTGCCGATAATTCAGCGCAAGCTAATAGCGATGTGTAGAGCCAATGCTAAGCTATGTATAGTGGCTACGCAAATGCTGAGCTCTATGGTGGACTCACCAGAGCCAACACGGGCAGAAGTGAGTGATGTGGCTACGGCTGTGGTGCAAGGCGCTGATGTAGTGATGTTGTCTGATGAAACAGCAAATGGCAAATACCCACTAGAAACAGTGCAAGCCATGAAAAAAGTAATATTATATACACAAAATCATTCTAGAATAGCGCCAATATCGCGGCCACCAGAAAGTAAAGACCAAATATACGATGCTATATCTAACGCTGCAGCAAGGTTGGCGGAAAATATAAATGCAGATGTGATAGTGTGCCAAACAGCATCGGGGTTCACCGCTACTACGATGGCGGCGCAGCGGCCAAACTTACCAATAATTACCGTAACAGCAAATCAAAGAGTGGCAAACCAGCTAGCGCTAATATATGCAAACTCGGCTTTTGTAAGGCCGTATACGCCGGACTTTGGCTATAATTTGGCGGAGGAACTAAAGAAAAATGAATATTTGCATAGTAAGGAAGGCGCAAAAGATATATTGGCCGTGATAGTGTCTGGCGATAAAGATAATATAGGCACAGATAAAGTCGGATCGTAGCC
>JAZNGO010000015.1:0-15973 GCA_045576515.1 Candidatus Nanosyncoccus sp.
CGCTCTGCCAAAAAGTCCAAATAATCAGATTTTCTTATCTTGACAAATATGTTATAATAATAGTGTCACCTGAAAAGGTGATGCTCATTTAATTTCTAGGTGGATGTTTTTGATTTTCAACTGCATCCACACCACGTGTGCCCGTAGCTCAGCTGGATAGAGCGTTTGCTTGCGGAGCAAAAGGTCGTAGGTTCAAATCCTGTCGGGCATACCATAACAAAAAGAAGGCCTTGTGGCCTTGTTTTTTATGTATTTTATAGGTATGTAGTATTGGGGAAAGTTTGCTATAATGGTGGCATGGAAGGCGAACAGAGAATAGAGATATATAGGGGACTAGAGGGCGAAGTGATATTTGATGTGGATGCGGAGGAGGAAACTATATGGGCAACCCAAGCGCAGATGGCACAAATATTTGGCGTGACTAGGAGAAATATATTGCTACACCTAGACAACATCTATGCTACCGTTGAACTAGACAAGAAACGAACCTGGAAGAAAAACTTCCAAGTTCGCATGGAGGGGAAGAGAAGAGTACGGCGTGAGCTGGATTTTTATAACCTGGATGCCATAATATCTGTGGGATATAGAGTGAACTCTAAAAAAGCGACTAATTTTAGAATATGGGCAACTGGGGTGCTAAAAAAATATGTGACAGATGGCGTGGCGGTGAATGAAAAAAGGCTAGCGGAGCTAAGCGCTAGGCAAAACTTGAAAAAACTGGAAAATATAGAGAAAATAATGGGGCTAGTACGGCGGCTAACTACCGCCAATATGCTAAGCGCGGGCGAAGCCAATGGCATAATAGAGGTGATAGCCAAATACGCCGGGAGCTTTGAGGCCCTCAAAGAGTATGATGAGGGGCATATAGATCTGTCTTTTATGGGGCGGGGGCGCAAGGGAAGAAAAATGACCGTAGAAATGTGCGATGCTGCAGTGGAGAGGCTACGCGAAAGCGCTGGCGGGAATGAACTGTTTGGCATGAAGCGAAGTGGGGAATTTGACCGCGAGGTAGAGAAGATTTTTGGCGAAAGTAGGGAAGGGAATGAAAGTGTACCGGAGAAGGCTACGAACCTGCTATACTACATAGTAAAGAAGAAGCCTTACTACGATGGCAACAAAAGGATAGGGGCGCTGCTATTTATACTGTTTTTGACCATGAATGATTACCACCTCACACAGAGTGGAGAAACAAAGATTTCTGATAAGGCACTAACAGCGATAACACTACTAATAGCTGAAAGCGAAGCGAAAGAGGCGGGGCTGATAAAGAATTTGGTGTGTAAGCTGCTGGGGTAAGGGTTAGGCGCGGCTTCATATTTAAACTATAGCTTGGCGCTAGCGTTTTATGGCTGTACTGGGTGGTTATTGGCGAGCGATTTGAGAGTTTTTTGCTGGATATTTGGCTAGTTTTATGGTTTTGGTGTTGGTTTGGGGGTGGGCACAGGTTTAGGTCTCGTTTTTAATGGGCGAAGTCGCGCTATGTCATTAATAACTCCTTCTTTGGTGGAATCCCACACACCAGTGGTGCCTCTGTTTTTAATGGTTTCTTTAGCAAGATTAGATATCCTTTGGATGTCAGCTTCTTCCATATCGCCATTTTTAGCCATATCTCGTAATTCCTCCAGAGATCGGCTCTTCAAGCCAACTAACTGCCTACTGTCGGTAACAAAGTGATCGAGTGCATCATGAACATTATTTTTGTTTTTCTTCCAATCTTGGAAACTTTCTGTAGGTGGATTGCCGCTATTGAGGCGAGATGCGTATTCAAACCCAAGAGGGGATGATTCTCGGTAATTAGCGCTATTGTCGCCGGTGGCTATTTCTTTGGCTAAGGCGCCTTGGATTATAGGGCTATATGTTTCTTGTGTAAAGTGCCTATTTATGAAGTCATCCGCTGTATCTTTTCTGCGACCAGCTATACGAGCTACAGCTATAGCACCGGTCTTATTTTCTTGCCCAGCTTTGGTATAATCGGCAAAAAGACTATCCAAAGCACTTCGGTTTTCACCGTTATTTGTCATGGAGTTAATATATGTCATGTAATCTTTGAGCTCATCACTCTCCACTGCCTTGGCTTGACCTATTTGTGCGGCTTCAAAACCTATAGATGTGGCGAGCCTGTTGGCACGGTTGATAGCATCTTGATCTTTGAGCTGTTGCGCTCGGTATCGCCCTACGCCACGGTCGGTTAGTGAAATTCCTCGCATGGCACGCTGGAATTTATTCATTTTGCTGACATCTATAGGCTTGCCGTCGGCGCCTAGGCCGGCACGCCTGTTGGTTTGGAGCTCTTTTGCACGTAGCTGAGTGTCTTTGTATGCGTCGCTCTTACGGATAGCACCTGTAGTTTTGCCGCTAAGCGCACTACCAAGGCCAGCTAGTTTGCCACCGATACTTCCTAACGCGGAGAAGGCACCTTTGAGCACAGTTGGGATTAAAAACACTGGTATTATAGAAATCATCATGGCAGCAAAGGCAGTGAAGAAGGAGCCGCCCGAAGTGGTATCCGTCAATTTATCATAATTTTCCTTTGGGACACCATTGATAGCTACAAGTAATCTTGATACAAAATTACCGCCGCCCATCAGCAAGCCGGCAATAGGGTACACCAGGAGCAAACCTTCCCATATTTTGAGCCATTTATCGAAAAGCTTTTTGGTGTTGGGTAACATGTAGCACAGGAAAGCAAGTGGAGATATAACAGTAAGCACTACTATAGCCGCTTCGCGACCGGCCAATAATAGAAATAGGAATAACAGCGAGATAATAAGGCCTATCACAGAGATAAGCAGCCCTAGAAGTATAGCCGGAGTAATAAGATACCAAGCCGCAATGATGCCGGCAGCTATAGGTACGGCCGTAAGTACTGTGCTGGATATTTCCGAAAAAGATACTCCGTAAGCGGTATTCCCGGTGTCAACCGGTATAGATGTAAACATATCTTGTAGGCTATTGCCAAGAATATTGGACAAATCTACACAAATAACACAAATGATATACGATAAGTTTACCAGTACCGCAGCAATAATAAGTTTGGGTAGGATTTTCTTAATGCCGTAATTATCTATGCCTACACCGGTAAGCTGGGAGAATATTACTACTAAGAAAAGTATAGTGAAGCCAATATTGGCAAAGCCTTGGAACACTGCCCAGGCGCTATGAGCGGGGCCCTCGTTAATATTGCCGTTTTCAGAGAAGAGCTGCGGCTCTATGCTGAGGGCAGGTTCTACAAAATCATTATATAAACCTTCTGATGCATCGTGTGCCATGTTCATGATAGGGCAGATAATCCAGCCAAGGTTATCTGCCACTTGAGAATCTAGGCATGGGTCTTCAACGGAGCTGGTGGCCGAAGTTGTCTCCGGGGTACTAGCTAGCTCTTCGTCGGACATGCTATCTACTAATTTATTAATTTCTTCTATAGTTCCTTCTAAATCAAATGTGTATTCCCCTTTGCCTGCTGCATTAAAAATATCATTTGACTTAAAACCAAAGATTGTGCTGCTATTGCTGTCAAATGGACTATTCTTCTTTTTTACTGATTCGCTTGTCAATATACCGCAGTCGCTACATCTGGTTTTAGTGTTAATGTCAATATTAATTTTAGTATAATCTACGTCGGTAGCATCTAAACCGCTAGCGAAATAGTTACTCGTACTTTTACCTGCGAAAAACCAGTTTTTTAACATGCCAAGATAATATGATAGTTTTTCCTCTTCGCTAAACTTTAGTTTGTTAAGATCAGAATAGGTGCCGGAGGATAAATAATTTACGGCACTTTGTCCGACATCTACTCCCCTATATTCGCCGCTAAGTCCATTATTTTCGTTTCCTGTCGATCTGAGCTCGTAGCCAGTATTTTTCATCAAGTCGTTATAGCTTTTTAGGGCGGTTGTAACTTGCGTATCGAAGGTTTTTTTGTTACCGTTATATTCTACGACTTCGCTATCGCCAATCATTAGGGTTTTATTGCTGCTGACAAGTAGTTCTGGCTCATTTGTTTGTATAACTCCGCTGTCTGGGTTTGTACCGACCAAATGACCTATGTCTTCTATATCAAGAGAATTAATGTTATCATTCCAACATATATTTCTTGTGTACGCATACTGACTAGAATTATTACTTCCGTATGGTCGATATGCATAATAGTAGCACCAGGTTTTTTTATTTGAATTTTTATAACCCATCCCATCAAGGAAAGAATATAAATGGTCGGGGTCTCGAATGGTTATTAATGGGGCTTGATCTCTAGACTGTGTAACATATTTCATATTCAGTTCTGTAAATTTTCCAGATAATTGCAGTAGTCCCTCAAATGTGTTTTGGTTTGAGCCAATATTATAGCCATTTAAAAGCTCCTCACAGCTCATACCATTATCCCCAATATTGGTTAGGCCGTTTGGTAATGCTACGAAGTTTTCACCACCAGCATTCTGTAGCAAGTCGCTAGTTAAAGAGAAGTCAGCAAAATCTATGTATTTATTAAATTTACCACCTAAAGCACATTCAATTACTCCAGCATATAAGGCTTTTTGCGTAACTGAATTCCCCCAGTTTGCCGCTGCTGATACATTGACATTATTAAAGCAGGAGCTTACAGCGGTGGCAAAGAATAAAATAACAATAATGCAAATAGATTTGGGGGTTTTAAGCTTAATCATTTACTTCCTCCTGTGGGTAATAAATTTCATAAATCATGCGAGATGAGCTAACTGGGTCTTTAATGATGTGCTTTTCTGCAGAGGATGAGAGTGCAGCGTAGGAAGATAGTGAATTACTGCTATTATGTATATTCTCATCATTATTGGCATTATTTATGCATTCTTGATTAAGACTTTGGCCCTCTATACAGCCTTGTGCTTTATATTTGTCGTATAGCTCTACTACTAGACTAGCGGTAGTTACTTTTGTGCTAGCGTAGTTATTAATGGTCTGATTAGTGGAGTCAAAGTAGGCTCCATATAAATTATCTGCGTATGACAATAGGTTGTCCCCGCCTTTGGATAGATAGTATGTTATCATGTCATCCGTGGAAAAGCTTGGTATGGTTGAGTAGATTTGGAGCGCCTCTAGAGCGGTGGCGGTATCGCTAACTAGGTTTTCTAGCAAAACACTGTCATTTTCAGCCAGTGATTCTTTGAATTGTGTATTGTCGCTGTAGCTTGCAGAGAAATTTGAGTAAAGACTTAGAACCGTGCTAAAATATGTTGCTTTTGTCTCTTCATCGGTATTTACTAGATTGGTGTCTATGGTTTCGGTGGACCATGTGGCGCTGTTCGAAATAGGGTCACTACTTTCTGTGCCATACAGTAGATAGTTGGAATATGTGTTCAGCAATGTTTTGGTATCGTTTGCAGTGGAGTTACTGCCACCCATCAGGCCACCAAAAGAGCTGACCACTGCCCATACTACGCCGGCTACTACTATAAGTATTGCTAGTACAGCTAGCACGGCTTTGGCTTTGCTTTTCTTGGTGGGAGTGGTATCGCCACCTAAAATGATATCTCCGCTTTGGCTGTAGACGGGGGGAGTGTAGACGCCTCCGCTAAATGGATTTTGGCTGAAGCCGCTCTGGGTGAGAGGGCCTTGGCCAAAATTATTCCGCATTGGTGTACTAGACATAGGTGCACCAGGCCCCATACCTGCCGGCGCTGCGCTCGGTGAACCACTCGTAATATTGGGGGTACTCATACCTAGCGGGGAAGGGGATTGTGGCGGCGTAACTGGAGTACTAGCTAAAGGATTTACTAGTGAGGCAGTACTAGTAGGTGAAGAAGGGGTGGGTACTACTGGAGGCGTTGGTGACGAAACCGGTTCGGAGTGAAGGGATGAAAAATCTGCATCGGCAGCGGGTGCGCTGGGAGCCGCGGGCGCCATAGGTGTAGGTGCTGCCGGGGCTGGCGAATCGTGAGGAATAGTAAGGTCGGTGGAGGAATTTGATGCTGCCGCAGCATCAACACCTGCCGGCTGCGAGCCGGGAGTAACTGGGCGTGTACCTCCAGGGGTCACCTGGTTTCCACCAACAACTGGGTCACCTCCATTCATATATAATAAATTTTATCATAAACGTTATATATAATGCAATAGCAGAATTTGGACTTTGTTGCATAATTCACTACATTTCGGAAGCCACGCGATAAAAACTTTTGCCCTATAGGGTGAAAGAATTTGTGAAGTTTTGCTGAAAAATTAGCAAAACTTGATATAATGTGAAAGTTTTGCTGGAAAATTAGCAAAACTATTGACTTAATGGGGGATTTTTGCTATAATGTGCTTATGAAAATAATAAAACGTGAAGAATATTTAAAAAAGCTACGGGCGCTAAGGAACCAGAGTGTAATAAAAGTAGTTACTGGAGTGCGGCGCTGTGGTAAGTCTACCCTGCTACAAATGTATAAGGATGAACTTTTGGAGTCTGGCGTAAACGAAGCTACAGTGCAGCATATTAATTTTGAAAACCCAGAATATAGCTATGGGGTGAATTGGAACGATATATATCAGAAGATTGATAAAAATTTAGTGCCAGAAGAAATGAACTATGTTTTTTTGGATGAGGTGCAGTATATTTCGGAATTTGAGCGCCTGCTTACTGGGCTGCAAGCCAAGCAAAATGTGGATTTGTATGTGACAGGGTCTAATGCCCATATGCTTTCTAGTGAGCTGGCTACACTACTGTCTGGGAGATCTATAGAAATATCTATGCTGCCGCTGTCTTTTGGTGAATATCTGGAGGCTTTTGACAGCACTAATATATATAGGGAAGAGCTTTTTGATAATTATTTAAGTTTTGGTGGGTTTCCGCAAGCAGTAAGTATTTTGGAACAAAGCGAAGGTGATAGAAGCTTGGTAGACACTTACCTTGGTGGAATATATGAAACTGTAGTAGGAAGAGATATTATGGATAGGGGAGTAGTAATGGATAAAATAGGGCTAAACTCCGTGGTGAGATATTTACTAGATAATATAGGAAATATCACATCGATAAATAGTGTAGCCGAAGGATTGGGCATATCTAGATACAAGGCGGGGCAAATAATAGAGGCGCTGACAGCTAGCTTTTTGTTTTACAAACTAGAGCGTTATGACACTAAGGGTAAAGAGTTATTAAAAACTCAAGAGAAATATTATGCGGTAGACCTGGGGCTAAGATGGGCTATGTTGGGGCGAGATGCGGCATCTGATATGGGGCATATTTTGGAGAATGTGGTGTTTTTGGAGCTAAAAAGACGAGGCAATAAAGTAATGGTGGGGAAGGTAGGGGATAAAGAAGTGGATTTTGTAGTGAAAAATGCTTTAGGCAATACAGAATACTACCAGGTAGCCTGGAGTGTAAGAGATACCAATACCCTGAAAAGAGAGTTGGCGCCTTTGGAAAAGATAAATGACTATAATGCGCGGTACGTAATAACCATGGACACCGAGGAGCCCACGCACAATGGGATACAGCAAAAAAATGCTATTAAGTGGCTTTTAGAAAAATAAATTTATACGATATTAAAAAATTTGCAAAAGTTGATGGAAATTGAAAGTTTTGTGGCGTTGTTGCATAAACCACTACATTTCGGAAGCTACGCGATAAAAAGTTTTACCCTATAGGGTGAAAAAGTGGAGGATTTTGCGGAAAGTTTTACCTTATAGGGTGAAAGAATTTGTGGAGTTTTGCTGGAAAATTAGCAAAACTTGATAAAATGTGAAAGTTTTGCTGGAAAATTTGCAGAAATTGGTGGAAATAGAGCCAACTTGATAGGTGGTAATAGGGAAGCTTGCGATTTGGGGAAAAGGTGATACAATAGAGGTATGAAAACGCGTGCAAAAGCTGATAAGCAAAAAGGTGGGCTAAAGAAAAATTCGCAAAAAATAAAGGCGAAGCTACTGAAGTCTTACTATGGCAACCCAGCCAAGGATATGAAAGTAATAGCTATTACTGGTACTACCGGAAAGGTGGTAGTAGCGCACTATGTACACGAAATACTGCGAGCCGCCGGGGAGCAAGTGGCAGTACTAGCAAGTGACCAGCCTTTTAGGATGGGGATTCTGCACAAATTTATGAGTGATGCCTGGAAAGCAGGGGCAAACTACGTAGTAGTAACGGTACCTGCAGAAGGGCTACGCGATAATATATTCTACGGACTACCAGTGACGGTGGCGGCGATGACTAACTTTGTTACTGCTGGGCTACGCGATATGACCCCGGAGGAATATATAGATAGCGAAAAAACGCTATTTAATATGAAGCCAGAAATAGTAGTACTAAATAGTGACGACAAAAATTACGATACTTTTGCGGAATTTAAGGGTAGCAAGGAAACTATAAAGTTTGGCCAAAGTGGGGCAGACGTAAAAATACTTAATTCCAAGCTATATACCAAAGGTACTGAGGCTACACTTTCTATAAAGTCTGATATAGTAACTGTGGCGACTTTTGTGGCGGGTGAAACTGCCGTGTCGTACATGGCGTGTGCCGCCGCCATAGCTAAGGGCCTAGGGCTTAGTAATGACAATATTACGGATGGTATAGCTGAGTACGACCCAGAATAAGTTACGAATAGATTTTTAGTAAAAAGGCTACCTCTAGGGTAGCCTTTTTGGTGCATTTACACTACTAGCTGGTGCCTTCGATAATTTTGGTGTTCTCTATAGTGCTTGTGGCGCTTTGAGTTTGTGGGATATTGTATGAGGATGAAATAATATTACTAATGTATGTGACAGCATCAAGAATAGATGTAGCATCCGAAGGGGCGGAAATATTTACCGGTGTATTGTAGTCAAACTTAAGATCAGACGATATAGAGTAGTAATCGTCAGCGCTAGAAATTTTGAGTTCAGTGAGGCGATAGTCTAGGAAGCCATCGAATTTGGCCGAAACGGAAGGGAATTTTTCCATGGTACGGTCTATTTCTTCTGGGGTGATAATATTATTGGTAATATTAATATTTTCATTTGCGCAAGAAATGAGATCTTTGGAAAACTTAGTATTAGGAATCTCATTGGAATATGCAGCAAGATGGGTAGAGTCTAGAGAAACATTATAGAATGAGTCTGCTTGCTGCTCTAGATTGATAAACGGGTGGCTTTTGTAAAGGTCGGAAAATTCGCTTGAATAGCTGGAAATATTACTAAGCTTATCTTTGGCACAGTTGTAGCCATCTAGGTATTTTTGCTTAGACTGAGCATCCATTGATAGCATAGAGCTGTTCATTACTTCTTCTACCGACACCATAAACCAGCGGTCCTCTGCGTAATCACTGATTTGCTGGATGGTAGATAGCGTGGCATCGGAAGGGGTATAACTGCCAGTAGTAAATATGCTACCCAAAATAGTATCGGCAGCATATAAAACACCGTAGATGCCTTTAATTTTGAAATACATATTACCATTATCTATAATTACCTCATCTACCTCTAGCGAGACGACCGGTGAATTTACACCAAGTACGGAAGGATCGGTGGAAACTTGAATATTAGAAGAATGGTCGGTGCCCGCGCTGAGCATTTTAAGATTGATTGTGACTGAGTCGGAACTGGATGATGGGTTGTAGACTATATTAACATCACCATCAATCGAGATATGTTCGGCGGTAACCATATTGTTGATGGCGCTGGCCACTATGCTGCTAGGCTGTGTAGCCATCACTATGAACGTGGCACCTACACCACCGCCTATAAGGAGGGCTAGTATACAGGCAATAAGTATAGCTTTGCCAAGGCCAAATTTTTTCTTGGGGGGAGTAGTTGGCTGAGTGGCTGGAGCGGCGATAGGAGAAGGCGCGGTAAGAGGAGCAGGTTGAACTGGCGAAGGATTGGGTGCGATGGGCGCAGGTGGAGTAGGCGAGGTAGCGGGTGCTGGCTGAGGTGCAGACACTGATGGAGTGGGTGGCACCGGAGTGGGAGGTACCGCTGGAGTAGCTGGAGCTACCGGTACAACAGGTGGCGCACTGGGTGCTGGTGTAGGTGGCTGCGGGGTAGTTAGTTGATTATTTGGAGTGGGCTGATTGTCCATAAAAAATCCTTCTTATTTGTATATATTATAGCATAAGCTTGATATGAATTATAATTGTTTGAGGTATTTGCGGGCAACTTTGATATCTTCGAAATCGTGCGGGCCATCGGCGCGAAGGATGGTTTTTTCGTGGCCTTTACCGAGGATAAGGACTAGGTCGCCTGACTTGGCTTTTGATAACGCTAGCTTGATAGCTTTGGCGCGGTCTAATTCTACGAAAAGGTTTTCATCTAGACGCTTACCGGCTTTGGTGGCACCATCTATAAAACCTTGGGCTATTTTGGCTGGGTCCTCATCACGGGAATCATCTTCTGTGATAATGACTATGTCGGAGTGCTTGGCGAGAATTTTACCACGAATAGGGCGAGTGGATGGGTCGCGCCGGCCAGCGCCACCGTGGACAGAGATGATGCGGCCTTTGTGACCTTCAACAGAGGCGAAAACTTTTTCTAGAGCATCTGGGGCATGGGCGTAGTCTACTATCACCGTGAACGGCTGACCTTCGTCTATGATATTCATACGGCCCTCAACGCTTTCAAGAGAGCTAATGCCGTCTGATATTTGCTGGGGCGTAAGACCGAGATGCTGGCCTACTAAAGCGGCGGCCAGGGAATTATAGACATTGAACTTACCTGGGATGCGAGTGGAGATATTTATATCACCAAGTGAATATTTTACTCCGCTTACGGCTAATTTTATGTTTTTGGCACGATATTGCCCTGAATTTATACCATATGTGATATATTTTTTGGCGAGTATCTTATAATAGCTAGTAGCAGGGTCATCTGCATTTAGGATGCTAAACTTTGCTTTTTTAAATAATTTACCCTTGGCGGCGCGATAATTTTCCGCGGTTTTGTGATAATCTAGGTGGTCGTGGGTAAGGTTAGTAAATGCTGCCACCTCTATAGGTATACCAAGGGTACGAAATTGCGCTAAGGCATGGGAGGTAACTTCTAGTACCAAGAACTCAGCGCCCTGAGCATGAATATCCGCAATGCGCTTATTAAGTGTGATGGCATCTACGGTGGTCATATGGCCGAGTTCGGGCTGGAGAGTATCTACACCCCAGGCAACGGTAGTCATGAGGCCGGTTTTTAGACCGGCATTATTTAACATCTGCCACACCATAAAGGCTGTGGTGGTTTTACCGTTGGTACCAGTAATACCAATCACCCTTAGGTGTTTGCCAGGGAAGCCATATTTTACCCCCGCCACAAGAGATTGCGCAAAATGATAAGGTAATACGGCTTTATTGTAAAAAGGTAGTTTTTCTAAAAATGCTTTCATATTATCTATAATGTTTGAGAGATTCGATAGGGTTTTTGGAGGCGGCTTTGAGAGCGGGATAAATGCCAAAGACAATGCCTACAGCAATAGTAGTAAGCAAGGTAATGGCTATGATTTCCCAGCTAATATACGGAGCAAATGGGGTGATAATGGAGAGCAAGAATGCTAGAATATAGCCAAGGATGAGCCCAAATATGCCGCCGAATATTGAGAGGATAAGGGCTTCAAAGAGGAATTGCATCAAGATATTGCGCGCGGAGGCGCCTACGGCTTTGCGAATACCGATTTCGTGGGTGCGTTCAGCTACCGATACTAGCATAATGTTCATCACCCCGATACCGCCCACCACCAGGGAAATAGCAGCTACGGTGGCAAGCATACCGGATACTATAGTAAAGAGCGAGCTAGATGGGTGAGTGATGTTGTCGCCATAGGCTACGGTGAAATTTTCATCACCAGATTTGCTAGATTTGAGCTCGGAGGTGATGTTATCTGTAATAGTAGCGAGGCTATCGGTGTTGGCGGCTTTGATATTGATTTGTTGGACTTGGGTGGAGCCTAAGAGCTGGTCCAGACTGCGCACATCCATGATGAGAGCATTATCGAAATCTATGTTGTCGAAATTGATAGATTTTTCAACTTCATCTAGTACGCCTACCACCATGAATTTTTCGCCCATGATGGTGACCATTTGGCCAACGGTGCTATTGATAGAGTTGAAAAGTGACAATGATAGTGTGTGGCCAAGTACTACGGTTTTTTCGTGATTAGATTCGGTAATAAACGAACCGTAGCGCAAAGCCAGCGGCTCGATTTTGATAAAATCTGGCGTGGTACCAAGTACCGGCACGGATGAGAAAGTATTTTTCTCGGAGGCAATAGTATTGGTGGAGGTAGCGATAGGGGCTACCGCGGAGATGTCTGGGATTTTGGATATGGTATTGACATCGGAAAGGGAAAGGCTTGACTGCTGGAAAGTGTTGGAAGAAGTAAATTCATCTATGATATTGGTGATGGAATCTTTGGTGGAGCTAGGGCGAACCACGATAAGGTCGGAGCCGATTTCATTTACTTCGGACTTGATGAGATTGGAGATACTGCCCATGAGGGATAATATTAAGATAATGCTAGCTACACCTATAGCGATACCGAGGCAAGTAAGAAATGACCTGGTGCGGTTTTGCCGAATAGAGGTGCGAGCGAGCTTGAGATGAGTTTTTAAGAGTAGTGCCATTATTTTTTCCTCCGAGATTTTTTGCGCTTGCGTTTTTTGGTGGGCTCTATTTCGCCTAGGATAACTTCGGGCTTGGCCTTGCGGCGCTTGATTTTAACGCTGATAGGCTGGGGTAGATTGCGGTCTTCTACTGTTTTGATGTCGGTATCTATTTGGCCATCTAGCATATTGATAACGCGGGTGGCATAGGTAGTGAGAGCTGGGTTGTGGGTAACCATGATGATGGTATTGCCTTCTTCGTGGATGGCTTTGAGCTCTTCCATGACTATGTGGGAAGAACGGGAGTCTAGGTTGCCGGTGGGCTCATCTGCTAGAATAATTTCTGGGTTGCCCACGATAGCGCGGGCGATAGCTACGCGCTGTTGCTGGCCACCGGAAAGCTGGTAGGGGTAGTAGTATTCGCGCTCATCTAGATGAAAACGCTTGAGGGTACTAGAGGCGTTTTTGAGGCGAGAAGTTTTGCCGTAGCCGGTGTAAATAAGTGGCAGGGCAACATTCTCTATAATACGTAGATCCTCGAAGAGGTTGTAATTTTGAAAAATAAAGCCAATTTTTTTGGCACGCAGGCGGGCCTGGCGGCGCGCAGAAATACCCGCGACGTCTTCGCCATTTAATATATATTCGCCCCGCGAAGCTCTATCTAGTAGACCTATGATATTTAGCAGGGTGGTTTTACCACAGCCACTGGGGCCCATAATCATGATAAACTCACCGCGCCGAATAGTAAGGTCGAAGTCTTTAAGTGCAAAGGATTCTGTATCGCCGTATCCATAGCGTTTGGTTAAACCTTTTAGTTCTATAACTATATTTTCGCTCACCTTTTTCTCCATGTGGTTTGATTTTTGTTAATTTGGCGGAAAGGACAGGATGAGGAATCTCGCGCTTATGCGCTCGATGCGAACCTCCCTTCGCCATAGTTGTGGCGGAAGCGGCATGAGAACTCATTCTCTGCGCGAATGATAAGCCTCTGTGCTTAGAGCCGCCGAATTATTAATTTTTGAAAACTACGAAACAATGTTTCTACCATCCTTTGGAATAATTAAATATTAAAGTAAACTTTAATATTTAATTATATCCCAAGTCTGGTACGAAAGCTGCGCTTTCGTAGTTTTCACTTTGTTAATTTGGCGGAAGCGAGAGGATTCGAACCTCCGGAACGGTTGCCCGCTCACACGCTTTCCAAGCGTGCGCCTTAAACCACTCGGCCACACTTCCATCTTAGAATTATTTTAGCATATTTTTGGACAAAAATGTTGGTAATTTTGTACTTAGTATACTACTACATAACTGCATTTTGGAAGCTAGGCTGAAGGTGGAGTCGGTTTTTGATTTGTTTATGGTGGCAAAATGAGCGCGGGGTGCTCAGTTTGGTGGGGAGAGGGGGCGTAGCGTTTGAGCCTATTTTTCCCAAAAAAATGTCTCCGCGGAAGAGTTGCGGAGACAAGCCGAGAACGGAAACGCTACTAGCTAACTACTGAGCAATACAGCGTACGGAGCAACCGATGTTCCTACTATAGTTGCTGGCAGGGACAACATCGCTTGAATAGAAGTTGAACTGGAGCGAATAGCTACCATAACCGACCGTACTAGACCAATAGAAGCCGTAGTCGCCGGTACTGTATAGCGAGCCATTCTCGACGCGCCCAGACCGAGCTACCCACAAAGGACTCTTGCGGATTTTGTTAAAGCCATCTGTAGTATAGCCATTGCCTCTAGCACTGCTGGCTACACCTTCAGCATAAAGCAGGGCATTCCATTCTCTGCTGGCGGCAGTATTGCCACTATCCCTACCAGTAGGCAATCTCCAGCCAGCTGGGCAGATAGAGCTGGGGGCGTTGCTATACTGGGTAGTTAGGCTTGAAGTGTCATTCATAGCTACTGCGGCAGACCAGTTGTAGTAGTTGCCAGCGTGGTTGTGCATGCTACAGTCTGGGTGAGCCTGTTGGCAGGCCTCTAGTGAAGTGTACCGGCCATCGCTACTATAAGTACCAGAAGAGTAGATAAATAGTGAGCCTGGGTCTGCGGAGTATGGTGTGTTGTCGTTGTTGCTCCAGTCACTTACACTGGTGCCAGTAAAACTAATGGTAGCTCTAGTTGGAGTCCAGGCGCTAGAGATATTGGTGGTGGTAGCATCGTAGACTATGGAGCCATCAGTCTTGAGGTCTAGGTCTAGGTTTTGAGTCATCCAAATTTTATTATCTGCTAGCCTAGAAACATAGTAAAGTTTACCATCGCGAGTATCTGGTACTTGCATAGAGTCGCCCTGGCTTAGCGTACTGCCCCATAATGCTACATTTTGCATAGTAGGTTGCATCCACTGCGCATAAAGGTCTAGTGTAGTAGCTGGAGGCAAAGGAGCAGTGAATGAACCGTGGTCTGAGTAGGATGTGCCACTACCATCTGCTTTGGTGTTCCAGCCATTAAATACATAGCCATCTCTTGTGTATGTGTTTTGTGAGAAGGTGAGTGTAGAGCCGCCTAGTATGATACTAGAAGCCATTTCTCCACTAGTAGCACCATTACCATAGTAGTTTACTTGGGATATACATTGCCACTGGGCGTAGAGGGTGAATGCTTCTATAGTAGTAGCATTAGCTTGGTAAGGCGAACTATTGCCATAGCTTATGCCGGTGCCTGCCGACTCTGTATTCCAGCCAGTGAAGACGCAGTTGTTTTTAATGAAGGTACTAGCTGGGAGATTAGATGTAGTACCACCGGCTATGGTAATAGGGTTCATAGTACCTGCGTCACTAGTATTACCACTAAAGGATATGGTAGTATAGGCCCACTGGGCATAGAGGGTGATGTCTTGATGCTGCTCTGTGCTTGCTACGAACTCTGCTTCATCGCTATAGCTAGTACCACTACCATTAGCCTCAGTATTCCAACCTATGAAGGTAGCGTTAGTCCTCACGAAGGCATTTGGTGTAAGAGTTTCTGGAGTACCTGCTACTATGGTTTGGTCTGCCATACTGCCACTAGTAGCGCCGTTACCACTAAAGGTGATGGTAGTAGTATAGGCCCATTGTGCATATAGTGTAATATCTGCTGATTCTTCTGGTGCAGTGAAGCTTGCTTCATCTGCGTATGATTTACCTGGGTTGTCTGGTGTAGGAGTTTCTACTGTATTCCAATCAGTGAATACACTGCCAGTTCTAGTATAAGTGTTCTGCGGGAGAGTAATAGTAGTTCCTGCTGCTATGGTTTGCTCTGCTATAGCTTCCCCACCATCACTGGTGGTACCATTGAAGGATAGGACTGTATCATAGTGCCATACTGCATAGAGAGTGAGGGATTCGTTCTTAGCAAGAGTAAGGTTAGCTAGGATATCTTCTTCGCTAGTATAGGTAGGTGTAGTAGCACCTTCTGTTTCACTCCAGCCTAGGAAGGTGTAGTGGATGGTAGTAGATGGATCTGCTGGAGTAAGTGGAGCAGGAGTAAGGTACTCT
>JAZNGO010000016.1:0-9073 GCA_045576515.1 Candidatus Nanosyncoccus sp.
GATTATAAATTATGACTCTACATGGTATGCATGGAATGAAGGCACTACTACCACTACTCCAGCTGCAGATGGTTCTACTACTATAGTTACTAGCAATTTGATGGTGCCGGTATATACGCGAGAGTTGGCGCCGCGGTACTAGACGCGTGATATAATAACTGTATGAAAAGTAAGAGCATGTATGTGTGCCAGCAGTGCGGCGCTAGCTATGCCAAGTGGGTGGGGCAATGTGCGAATTGCGGAAGCTGGAATTCTTTGGTGGAACAAGTGGCAGAGGTGGAGCTGGGTAAAAAATCTACCATAGAAAAAGGTAGAGCATCTGGTAAAAAGCTGGAGTTTGTAAAGTTAAACACTGTGGTGCCATCTGATGCCAAGGCTAGGCTTAGTACGGAATTTGGCGACCTAAATACGGTGCTAGGTGGTGGTATACTAATGGGCTCAGTGAGTTTACTGGCTGGTCAGCCGGGCATAGGCAAATCTACACTACTAATGCAAATATGCGCTGAGATAGCCAAAAAACACAATGTGCTGTATGTATCTGGCGAGGAAAGTGCTGGGCAGGTAAAATTAAGGGCTACGCGGCTAGGGGCAAAGTCTGACAAGCTTAATTTTGCAGCATCTACCAGCGGCAATGATATAGCCAAGACTATAGAGTCGGCAGAATTTGACCTAGTGATAGTAGACTCCATACAAACATTAGCGATGGATGAAATAGCCAGCGCGCCGGGTACGGTATCGCAGGTAACCAACTGTGGTAATTTGATAATCCGTGCAGCCAAGGCTACCGATACAGCCGTGATAATAGTGGGTCATGTTACCAAGGAAGGTACATTGGCGGGGCCAAAGGTGCTAGAGCATTTGGTAGATGTGGTGCTCAACTTTGAAGGTGATAGGTATGGTGGGTTTAAAACAGTGCGGGCGGTGAAAAATAGATTTGGCTCTACCAACGAAGTGGCAATATTTGAGATGAGCGAAGATGGGTTAAAAGAGGTACAAAATCCATCTGCAGCACTACTCGCGGAGCGCACAAATACCGATGGCTCGGTGATACTGGCCACTATGGAGGGCAATCGCCCGATACTAGTAGAAATACAAGCGTTAGCTACGCAGTCTAACTATGGCTATCCTAAGCGCACGGCTAGTGGCTTTGATATGAATAGGCTAAATCTACTAATAGCGGTGCTGGAGCGGCGTACTAAATTAAGGCTTAGTGACAAAGATATATTTATAAATGTGGTAGGTGGGATGAAACTAAATGATTCGGCGGCAGATTTAGCTGTATGTATGGCGATAGCCAGTGCAGTGGCAGGGCGAAAGCTGGGCGAAGAATATGTGGTATTTGGCGAAGTGGGGCTAGGAGGCGAAGTGAGATCGGCATTTCGGGCAGACCAGCGAATAGCAGAAGCCAAAAAGCTCGGTTTTAAGCATGCAATAGCACCGCGCACAGTAAAAAATCCTTTTGTGATACCCGCAAAAGATTTGCGTGAAACGCTAATAAGGTATGTAAAATGAGAATATTAGGTATAGACCCAGGCATAGGTATATGTGGGTTTGGGCTAATAGAAACGACCAGCCGGGCGGATGCAAAAGCCCTAGACTATGGTGCGGTGACTACCATGGTAGATGCACCTATGCCAATGCGACTCAAGGAGCTATATGAATCTCTCAAAATAGTATTTGATGAGACCCGACCAGATGTGGTGGCCATAGAAAAGCTTTTTTTCGCCAAAAATATTACTACAGGGATAGCGGTGGCAGAGGCGCGCGGAGTGATACTGCTAGTGGCTGAGCAAAGTGGTGCGGAGATACGAGAATATACGCCAAATGAAATAAAAAAAGCGCTTACTGGGTATGGCTCGGCAAGTAAAGCGCAGATGGAAGAGATGGCGCGGGTGCACCTAGGGCTAAAAGAAAAGCCCAAGCCAGATGATGCGGCAGATGCTTTGGCGGCAGCGGTGACATGTAGCCTGATGTATCGCAAAGGAGAGGTACAAGCTACGCATAAATTCTCTAATACCAGAGGTAAAAGCAAAGGCTTATTTGGGCGAGCCTAATTCAACTCAAGACCTTGGCTACACTTTTGTAGTGGAGTCATAAACTGTATACCTAAGTGTAACCTTCTTTTATTATAAAAGTCAATATATTGTTCTGTTCTTTGTTGTGTTTCTTCTAAGGTTTCTCTTGTAGGAATATAATTTCCTAAACATTCCTCTCTTAAAGTTCTATTGAATCTTTCCACATGGGCATTATCATTTGGCCTTCTAACTCTAGTATGTCTCCAATTCATACCTCGCCTTATAATCTCATCTTGGAACTTCTTACCAAATTCTGGACCATTATCTGTTTGAACAGTATCAAAATTAAAGCCAAATCTACTCCTTGCTATAAGTACAGCTTTCACAGAATAATATTGTTGCATATTGTCGTGAAAGTAAACAAAAGCCATTCTAGAATATACATCTACTACTGAAGTAGCGTATTTTCTTTCTTTTGTAATTGGGTGATAGGAATGTACAGTATCTACTTCTACTAATGCTCCTGGATAATCTGCATAGGGTCTTTTAGTAAATTTCCTGTATCTATACCATTTACTTTTAGTTTTCTCTAAATGCGCTCGTTTAATTATCCTTCTTACACTAGATAAACGAATATTTAGCCCTCTATTCTTAGCTTCCCTCCAAATTATTTCAGCGCAGCGCTTGGTTTCTATTCTTATTGCAATAATTTGTTCTACTAGCTCATTATCTAAGCTTCTAGGACTAGTTTTAGGTCTAGAGCTTATAGTGGGTATATGTCTAGCAGTTGGGGCTAATTCATAGCTTTTAAGCAGATATTCATGTTTCTTTAGCCAACGATAAATAGTTGATCTAAAACAACCATATCTTCTAGCTACTTCTGCTACTGTTCTGCCAGATTTTACTTCTTTTACTGCATTATATCTAGCTTTTTCTTGCAGTTTTGTATTATTATAGGACATAGGTAGTCCCTCCTTTCTGTGATTATTATTTTGCTTTATATCTACAGTTTAGAGGACTACCTTTTTATTTGCAATATTTGTTGCGAAGGTGTTGAGTTATTACGGCGAGCTTGACAAATAAGCATAAGTATGATACAATGAGGGGAATGAAGGGTTTTTGTGGGCCTAAATATGCTATAATAGGGGTATGATAGCACACTTGAGAGGTAAAATAGAAGAAAAATTTGGTAATAACGGCCTAATAATAGATGTGCATGGTGTGGGGTATGAGATGGCGGTGCCGGTGCCAGATTTTGAGGCGGTGAATTTGGGGGAGGAGAGGAAATTTTATACTTATCATGCGGTGCGAGAAAATGCGGAAGATTTGTATGGCTTTACGAGTTTGGCTGCAAAAAAGATATTTGAGCTACTAATAAGTGTACAAGGTATAGGGCCAAAAGCAGCTATAGCTATACTTTCGCTGGCCGAGGCGGAGGAAGTACGCAATGCAATAGCTAATGCCGATGCAGGGTTTGTGGCAAAGGCGGTGGGGGTAGGCAAAAAATCTGCAGAGCGTGTGATAGTGGATTTGCGCGACAAAGTAGGCATACCAAGTCACTATGGTGCTACGGAAGTGAAATTTGCTAAGCCGGTGGCGGCAAATGATGAGGCACTAGATGCACTGATAGCACTAGGATTCCCGCTTAAAGAAGCGACTGCGGCGCTAGAAAAAGTGGATGCTACTCTTCCAGTAGAGGAAAGAATACGGTTGGCACTAAAGGCTTGATAAAAAATACAAAGTATGATAGAATATAAACTAATTGTAAATAAAAGGTATATAATATTATGAGTTTTTCTATATTAAAACAGATAGGTGACGCTCAAAAGAAGAAAGCGGTAGTAGATGTACGTTCTGGTGATACCGTGAGAGTCACGCAGAAAATTAAGGAAGGTAGCAAGTTCCGCTTGCAGACTTTTGAGGGTGTAGTAATACGGGTAGACCGCAAAGAGTCTCATACTGCACGCATAGTAGTACGTAAGGTGACATCTGGTGTGGGCGTGGAAAAATCTTACCTTATTCATTCTCCACTGGTGGAAAAAATAGAAGTGACTAAGCGCTCTAAGGTGCGTCGCAATAATTTGTCGTATCTACGCCAGCGCTCTGGTAAGTCTGCAAGGCTTAAGGGTAAAGATTTTGACCGCGTAGCAGTGAACGACACTACCGTGCCAGAAGAAGTAGTAGAGGAAGCAGAAGTAGAGGTAGTGGAAACTCCAGAGACCGAAGCTAATGAGGCTACTGAGGCAACAGAAGTTCCTAAAGCTGAAGAAGCAAAAGAAGTTACTGAAGACAAGGCAGAAGCAGCTAAAGCAGAAGATACTAAAGAAGAATCTAAAGAAGCTGCCGAGCAGGCATAGGCCTAATGGCAATACTTGGAATAGATGAAGTAGGACGCGGCCCCCTAGCGGGGCCGCTTGTCGTGGGTGCAGTGGTATTGCCGGATGCGGAGCAAGAATGGTATGCCGAGCTGAAAGATTCTAAAAAACTTACAGCTAAGAAGCGCGAGAAACTAAATGAAATAATATGTGTAGAAGCAGCTGTAGGGCTGGGCTGGGTACCAAATACCGAGCTAGATGAAGTGGGAATATCTGAGGCACTGAGGCTGGCCACGCGTAGGGCGGTAAAAGCAGTGCAAAGCCTGCGTAAGCCATTTTCACAGATAGTGATAGATGGTAAGGTGAATTTTCTTGCTGATACGCCGCTGGCTAGGTATGTGTCTACGGTGGTAAAAGCTGATAATTTGATAAGAGAAGTGTCGGCGGCATCTATAGTAGCTAAGGTGGCGAGGGATGCATATATGATAAAGCTAGCTGAAAAGTATCCGGAATATGGGTTTGATACGCATATGGGGTATGGTACAGCGATGCATCGTAAGGCAATAGCGGAGTATGGTATTTGCCCAGAACACCGGAGGAGTTTTGAGCCTTGTAAAAGTATGACTGGGTACGATAGCAAAAATGACGTTGCAAATAATGTTGTAAAAAATACAACATCTGTAGGAAAAAGAGGAGAAGAAGCGGTGGTGGAATACCTGGTGCGACAAGGGCATGAAATAGTGGCACGCAACCACAAAACGTATTTTTATGAGATAGATATAATATCGGTATGCAAAGATAAGATATATTTTACGGAAGTAAAATATCGTAAAAATGATTTTGCGGGTGGTGGGCTGATGGCAATTGATGAGAGAAAGCAGAAGCAAATGCGCTATGCGGCAGAATCATTTTTGAAATTTAAAAAAGAACTAGGTGAACTAAATCCGATACTTGCGGTGGCGGATGTAACTGGGGAAGATTTTGTAGTGAAAGAATGGTTTGCACTGAATTAAAATTTGTTTAAGGTTATTTTTAGAAATATAGTATATAATAAAGATATGGAAGAAGTAAATAATATACCAAAAAAAGAAACTCAAGTACAACCTAACACGCCGGTTGGCGAGGTTATACAAAAGCCTGAGGCTCAGCCGAGTGCTGATGCCGGCAAAAAGAAAGTAATTGCAGGTACTAGTATATCCTTGGTAGTGCTAGTGGCGGTGATTGCATCGGTAATGACTGTGATAATGCAACGCAACAATAGTACGGATAATAGTGGCACTGGTAACTATGCAGCAGTAGATGAGGAGCCGGTAAAAGAAAACACACAGCTAGCTAGCGGCAGCGTGGCTACTGCTATAGATGGTAAGTCTGTAACATATGCAGCGGCGTATGTGGTAGATGGTATAGAGGCGACTATTTCATCTGGGACTTATGAAACAGCTAATGATAATGAGGCGGTGTTTTTGGTAATAAATGGTGGTAAGCTTACGATAGATGGTGAGGTGGCAATAAACAAGAGCGGTAGCGAAAATTTCCAGGGAAGGGGTGACAAGTATAGTTTTTATGGTACTAACTCGGCGATAGTGGTAGTAGGGGAAGGTTCATCGGTGTCTATAAATGGTGCTACTATCAGCACAAATGTGTCTGGTGCGAATGCAGTGGTGGCTACTAATGGTGGGGTGGCTAAAGTAGAGCAGGCTACTATTAGTACTACTAAAGATAATTCGCGGGGGCTTCATGCTACATATGGGGGGATGATAAATGCTGACAATGTAAAAATAAGTACGCAGGGGCAATCTTGTGCGGCGCTAGCTACGGATAGAGGGGAAGGCACGGTGGTGGCAGATAATATGACGCTTGCTACGGCTGGGGCTGGTTCGCCGCTAATATATTCCACTGGTAAAATTACGGTAACTAACTCTACTGGTACAGCTACCGGAGCACAAGTAGCTGTAGTAGAAGGTAAAAATTCTATTAATTTGCAAGGTTGCGAATTTACGGCTAACGGTAATGGCAATAGAAATGGTGTAGACAATGCAGGGGTGATGATATATCAAAGTATGAGTGGAGATGCATCGGTGGGGACTGGTAGCTTTACGGCGACAGACTGCACTTTGACAGTGTTAGCTACGTCTAGCGTATATAGTGAAACGCCGTTTTTCTTTGTGACTAATACGAATGCAACAATAGATTTGACTGGTACTACGGTGGCATTTGCCCCGGGGCAGAAATTTATTACGGCGGTAGGAACTAGTGAATGGGGTAGAAGTGGTAATAATGGCGGTAATGTGACAGTGAATATATCTGATATAAATGCTACAAATACTGAAATAGAAGTAGATAATATATCTACCGTAACTGGGCTTTAGACATTGAATTTGAACTCTACTACATCGCCATCTTGCATAATGTAGGTTTTGCCCTCGGTGCGGAGTTTGCCGGCAGCTTTGACAGCTTGCTCCGAGCCGAGGGTGGCGAGGTCATCGTAATTACAAATACTGGCCGCAATAAATCCGCGCTGAAAATCTGTGTGGATAGTGCCGGCAGCTTCGGGTGCTGTGGCACCTTTTTTTATGGTCCAGGCGCGACATTCTTTTTTGCCGGCGGTGAGGAAACTCTGTAATCCTAAAGTTTTGTAGGCGGCTTTGATAAGCTCGCCGAGGGCATCATCTTTTACGCTATAGCTTTCTAGAAATTCTTTTCTTTCGGCGCGAGTCATGCCGGACATTTCTTCTTCGAGCTTGGCATTGACAAAAATGCACTCGTGTGGTATAATTAGATTATGGAGTGCCTCCTGCAGGGTTTTGTCGGTGAGGCCTTTTTCGTCTACATTAAACATATAGATAACTGGCTTATCGGTGAGAAAAGGAATATTTTCATCTTCGGGAGATTTTTTGCGTTTGGCGGCAAGCTTGGCACGGGTTTCTTCGTCGGCTAATTGTAATTCTAGGTTGATGATGTCGATATCATCTTTGGCTTGGGCCACGATGTCATCTATGATTTTGTTATCAGCGCGAACGATGTCATCGTTTTTGAAAGCGCGCACTACATGGCAAATGGCTTGACATTCACGAATATGAGCGAGGAATTTGTTGCCAAGACCTTCGCCCTGAGATGCACCGGCTACGAGACCGGCGATATCCACGAATTCTACGGTGGCGGGAACGACTTTGTCGGTATGATACATTTTGGCGAGTACATCTAGGCGTTCGTCTGGTACGGGTACTATGCCGACATTCGGCTCGATAGTAGCAAAAGGATAGTTGGCAGCAAGTGCGCCAGCGTTGGTGAGAGCATTAAATAATGTGGATTTGCCAACATTTGGTAGGCCCACGATTCCTATCTTTAAATTCAAAACCAACCTTTCTGTCTGTTATTATAGAGATAATTATATCATATTTTAGGCGATTTTCTTTTGCCAGGATTTTTTATGGCATTTAGGGCAAGTCATATAGCGAGTGCGACCAAGATGCATGGCAAAATAGACGCTAGAATATTTTGGAACATAACGATGGCCGCAATATTTACACTCATATTTTCCGGCTTCAGTTTCGATTTTAAGGCAAAAGCTAACGCCCACAATAATCAGAACAAACCCAAGCGCAATTAAAACAATTCGCGTCCAAGTTGGTATTTCGGCATAACTGGCAATAAAACATAAGATTAAAAATGAAATTGTTGACATATATCCAATGACATTTTCGTAGAGAAAGAATTTCTTATTTGTTAAAGTTTCAATTTTGGAAAATTCTTCGAGGAGTTTTTCGGAATGTTGTTTATAGTCTTTTTGGTTAATTTCTTCACCAGAAAATAGTTCGTTATAGGAAATATTGAACAACTTGCATAACTTTGCCATATTATTTGCATCGGGTAGGCAAACTCCTCGCTCCCATTTTGAGATGGAGCGATTGGAGATGTTTAGTTTTTCCGCTAAGCTCTCCTGCGTATAGTTATTATCTTGACGTTTCTTCGCGATGAACTTGCCAATCTTTTCTAAATCCATAGCATCCTTTCTTTTATTATTATAACCTCATTTTAGCAATGATTAAACTATAATACCACAAACCATAGGCAGAATTCAAAAAGAGAAAGCCCTCATACGAGCATATCTGCACTAAACTGGCGGACTTTCGATACTTTTTATATTATATTGTGGGTAGGGGGTTGAAAAATTGGGGTGGATTGGATATAATGCGCAAAATGAAATATCGAGTTATTGTTGAAACTGATTTTCGTAACCGTCCGAAAGAGCATGAACTTTCAGCTGCGATTTTGATTGCGAATCATTTTAAGACTGATATCGTTTTTCTTCGTCCATCCTGTCAGCGTACGCCAGACTTAAATGTAAAAGGTACGAAGTGGGAGCTTAAGAGCCCGCTCGGTGACGGAAAGAATACGATCAAATCTAATCTTCATACCGCCAGAAAACAATCGACTAATGTGATTATTGATTTGAGACGAATAAAAATGCATCAAACCAAGGCTCTTTCAAATATTAATCATATTTTACGAGCCATTGTAGCAAGATTCGTCATCTAATTGTTATAACAAAATCCGAAGAAATCCTTGAAATGTTTTGAGAGATTTAGTATAATTACTAGTATAAAAGATGCCCAAGATATTGAACTATATCAAGCGCGTCTTTTTTTGATATTGATGTTTTTCCATTTTGGTTTTGGTAAACGGATTTTGATGGTGAATGGGATAAAGAAAGTAGGTTGGTTTAAAAATTCAAGATTCCTA
>JAZNGO010000017.1:0-3928 GCA_045576515.1 Candidatus Nanosyncoccus sp.
ATTCAACCCATTGTTCTTCCATTGCGCCTCAAGAACCACTGTCCTCTATTTAGTCTCATTTGTGAATTCTTCCATATTTTGAGTTCTATCAAAAAAGCGATAGAAAAATCCCTATTAATGTAATATGCATGTTTAATATGCTATACTTAGTATATGAACTGGAGGAAATGGTTAGACGGCTTCGCATTGGCAGGCAAAGGTATCTTGCTGGCTACTCGCGAAAAAAAATTTTGGTATGGTTTTGTGCCAGCATTTTTATTTTTCGGCTTTCTTATGAATTTATTATCTGGCGGATTTGCCAAATTCGAACTAATGTCTGCGCTTGGCTTTCCAGCTAGCTTACAAGTGCTATGGGATAGTTTTATTGCTATTTTTGGCATAGGCCAAATCTTTTTAGACTGGCTCCCAATTTTTGCCATCTCAGTACTCCAGGGCATCCTCATTGGCCTTATCGTTTTATTATGGAACAAGAAAAAATCCCAAAATTCCGCCAATTTGGAGAAAGCAGGTATTATTACTGGCCTCATCGCCCTCGGCGCAGGCTGCCCCACATGTGGCACTACTCTGCTCACGCCACTCATTGGCGCCATCTTTTCCACTGGCGGACTAGCCATTACAGGCACTATTTCCACCATTATTACTTGGCTAGCTATTATCATTGCTATTTTGTCATTAAAACGCCTCGGCGAGGAAAGT
Organism: Candidatus Nanosyncoccus sp.; assembly: GCA_045576515.1. Lineage (GTDB taxonomy): Bacteria > Patescibacteriota > Saccharimonadia > Saccharimonadales > Saccharimonadaceae > Nanosyncoccus. Next base: position 697 of record JAZNGO010000017.1, read on the forward strand.
TATGTTACAATAATAAATGAAAAATATCTTGCGCGCCGGCGCAATAAGGAGCGAAATGAAAAAAGCGTTTAGAATCATCGGTATAGTAGTTATCGTAGTAGCAATTATCGCAGCTATTGCCACCAGTATGTCAGCCAAGCCTAGCAATGCCGAAAGAGTCTGGGATGAGCAAATGACCATAGGCAATCTAGATGCCAAAAATTATTTCGTTGTTTACTCAGACCTCATCTGCCCCTACTGCGTAGCATTCGAAAACGCCATCGTAGAACACGAAGAAGATTTCCAGCAATATTTAGCCGACAACGACATTCTTTTCGAGGTACGTTTATCGGACTTTCTCTACGAATATGGCGAAACCAATCCTATCAACTCCCGCTACTCTGCCCTCGGCGCTTACTGCGCCAAAAATGAAGGCAAATTTTGGGATTATTACAACCTGGCTATTTCTAGTGTTTGGAAAGACTACTTCAAATCTTCCGGCAAATCTGCCGTCGGCTCAATGTCTAAGCTCGGCAAAGATTATTGGATAAATATCGGCAAAGAAGTCGGGCTTGGCGATAATTTCGAGTCATGCGTACAAAATGAAGACACCCTCGGCGAAATCAAAGCCAACGCCGAAAAAACATCCAAACTCGCCCGCGGTATGCCATATTTCCGGTTCAACGATTACACTAGCTCTGGCTTCGACCTTTCATGGGGTTGGGAATACGTCCTCGCTTACTTCCAGTCTGGCCTAGAAAGCAAATAACGCTTCATCATCTAGCTATTTATATCGCCTCCTAATCAGCTCCGTATATTTTTTCATTTTTTATGCTATCCGGCAAATAATTTTTATCCAAATGAAAGCCTGCTTCCCATTTTTGGCCCCTACCATAACCTAAGTCCTTCATTAGTTTTGTAGGAGCATTGCGGAGCCACACCGGCACCGGCTCATTTGGAGCCTTACGTGCCAAATCCATTGCCTTATACCAAGCATCTGTAGTGGCCCGAGACTTTTTAGATTTTGCTAGTGCCACCGCCGTATGTGCCAACATTAGCCCAGATTCCGGCATCCCCACCCTTTCCACCGCCTGAAAACACGCCGTAGCTAGCGCCAAAGCCCCATTTCCTGCCAGCCCTATGTCTTCACTTGCGAATATCACCATCCGCCGCGCTATAAATTTTGGGTCTTCTCCAGCCTGCACCATACGCGCTAAATAGTAAAGCGCCGCGTCCACATCACTGCCTCGCATAGACTTTATAAATGCCGATATCGTATCGTAGTGTTTATCGCCTTTTTTGTCATATCCTGGCATTTTCTTACCGGCCGCTTCTAGCACTACTTTGTCATCTACCTTTTCCGCTAAAGACAGTGCCAGTTCCAAATCCCCCAGCGCTGCTCTTGCATCTCCACCAGATAGCTCCGCTAGCATATCCAATGCTTTTTTTGTTACACGCTTTGTAGCTTTCTCGGCCTTTACCGCACGCTTTAGCACTACCAAAATCGCTTCTTTTCTTAGCGGTGCCACTACCACCACGCGCGACCTACTAAGCAAAGGTGATATCACTTCAAAAGATGGATTTTCCGTAGTGGCCCCTATTAGCGTAATCAGCCCGCTTTCAACATGTGGCAAAAAAGCATCCTGCTGCGCCTTGTTAAACCTATGGATTTCATCTACAAACAATATCGTACGGGTTTTTAGGTTCCAATTTACCCTGGCCCTTGCCACCACTTCTTCTACATCTTTTTTGCCCGCAGTCACTGCCGATATCTCCACAAAGTCCGCTTTAAACTCACCAGCCAGTATCCGTGCCAATGTAGTTTTGCCAGTCCCAGGTGGCCCCCAAAATATCAAATTCACCGGCTCACCCTTCTTCACAATTTCTGTCAAAATCTTACCCTCTCCCACAATCTCTTCTTGTCCCAACACATCTTTTAACGCTTTGGGGCGCATTCTTTCCGCTAATGGCACTCTATTCATACCATATATTATATAGCATTGTTGCATAATTCACCAACATTGAGAAATATTAAAAATCTAGGATTATATATTTACATTTTTTAAATTTTTATGTTAAAATTAAGCTAACATTAACAAAAGGAGTTATTATATGTCTGATTATGCGACATACAACAGTATGCTAACAGATGTTAGCAGCAGCAACTATTACAATTCTAACGCCATAGAAGGTGCTGGCATTTGGGGTATTATTGCCCTTATCTTGGCAATCGTTGGTGGCATCTTAATATACTTCCTCTTTGTCAAGTCCAAAACCGAGCCCAAAGGCAAATTCCTTATCTGGCTCAAAAAATTCCTATCCTTCAAAATTATGTGGATAGAGCCTATCCTCAAGGTTATCTACTACATTGCCACTATCTTTGTAGTATTGATTTCCTTCACCTTCCTAGGCGCCGGTGGAGCTGGTTTCTTGGCCTTCCTTCTCTGCCTTGTTTGTGGGCCTATCGCCATTCGCCTTGCTTACGAAGCTACCATGATGTTTATCATGATTTGGCGTAACACTGAAGACATTTCCGAAAGCGTTAAAAAGAAATAGTCACCTCATTGAATACCCTCTTTAGCTAGAGAAGAAGCATTATTGCCTAATTCGCTACAATTGAGGAATATTAAGAAAAAACCGCCGAAAGGCGGCTTTTTCGCCGGAGGGGCGGAGCGATGTGGTATAATCTTCGATTACCACATCGCGCAGCTTCCGAAATGTAGCGAATTAGGCGGCAACATCCTAGGGGGATATTTTTTACCCAAAACCACAATTCTGTGATATAATATTTGTATGGTTCTGTAGCTCAGTTGGTAGAGCAGAGGCCTGAAGAGCCTTGTGTCACTGGTTCAAGTCCAGTCGGAACCACCAATTCCCTTCAGGAATTACCGGCTCCGGAACAAGTGAACGGAACCATTATGCGATCGGGCGGTTAGCTCAGTTGGCTAGAGCGCGTCTTTGACGTAGACGAGGTCACAGGTTCAACTCCTGTATCGCCCACCATTAACAATTTGGGTCGGTAGCTCAGCTGGTTAGAGCACGGGCCTTTTAAGCCCGGTGTCGAGGGTTCGAGCCCCTCCCGACTCACCATTTATCACCATTGGGCGGTTAGCTCAGTTGGCTAGAGCGTTTCTTTGACGTAGAAGAGGTCAGAGGTTCGAATCCTCTACCGCCCACCATACTTATAGTTATCCTGTATTAGTCGCCTGATAGGCGAGTTTTTATAGCCTATTGCTCTTCAGTCAACTCCCCC
>JAZNGO010000018.1:0-3458 GCA_045576515.1 Candidatus Nanosyncoccus sp.
AATTGCACAACTAAATTGTTAAACTTCTTTTCCAATAACCAATGTGCGGATATCTATCCCCACATTGCAGCCCTAAAATAAGCGTCTCGCAGTTATTAGACTATTTCTATCTTATCGCACTTATGTTGGCTTGTCAACACTTTTTATCAACTTTTTTGAAAATTAATAATTTTACTGAATTATCAAACCGCTAATCAAGTATAGTACTGCTCCAATCCCTATTCCTAGCAGCGCGCCCACAATTACTTGTGGGATCGTATGTCCCTCTATGATTTTCTGAGGGTTAGTCTTTGGATTATTGTCAGAAACAGCAATCTCATTTAAAAGCCGTCCATGCTCACCTACTGCGAATCTCACATTTACTGCATCATAAATAATAATGATAGTCATACAAACTGCCAAAGCAAAAACAGGGGTATCAAAACCATAAAGCAGACCGAGTACCGTATCAAACGCTACAAAACTAGCAGTATGTCCAGATGGCATCCCACCAGATTTTGTCATGTAATAAACAATGTCAGAAAACTTGACCTTCCCTTTTTTCTGGATCAAACCAGCCACGAGTTTTGCCGATTGTGAGAAGAACCACCCGGCGATAAATGCTAAAAATAGGAATAACACTTTCATCATATACCCCTATTATATCATGCTAAGCTACTAAAATCTATCCTGGCTTTGCAGGCTGTTTCCAGCCTGCAACACTTATGATTTCTCGCAAAATTATGATTATCTAGGTTCTGAGCACTAATTTACGCCACTACTTTTTTTCTCCTTTCTTCTTTTTTAGATGATATTTACCAAAGAAGAGGAACCACCAAGAGGTCAGGCCTACTGCAGCCACCCCTGATATTGCCAGGATAGTGGCCCACTTCGGCCCCGATTCTTCTTCTTTGCCTAATTCCGGTACCCCCACGTCGTTTTCTGTATTATTTTCAAAATTCGAATTTTCGCCTCCGTTATCGCTATCGTTTTCATTAGCAGAGGTATTACCTTCCCCATCACTCGCACTAGCACCAGATCCACTACTTCCACCTCCAACAATAGCCGCAGTTCCAGCCAACCCGCTAAAAAATCCGTCACCAAACACCCCCTCAGGATCGCTAGAGCCACCAGCTTCATTTTTCACAGCAGCCACTTCCCCGCTAACGCCACTGTTGACATTAACAGCATCAGCATCAGCATTAGCATTAGCATTAGTATTAGTATTAGTATTAGTATTAGTATTAGCATTAGCATCATCAGTAGCAGCATTAGTAGCATCATCACCGCCGCTACCTGCACTAGCTTCCTCTGTATTGCTAGGGTTTTCCTCTGTTGATGGCTGCTCTGGCTCCACATACCATTCTGGGCCCCAGTCACCAGGCTCTGCCCGCCAAGATTCAGTCGCCTCTGTTAATCTAGCATCCTCCTCTGGCGAAAGTTCCATCCTTACTCCATCGGCAGTATACGGCTGATACTGCACCAAGCCATTACTCTTATATTCCATCCGGCACTCTGTCGCTAACCCCATCTTGAACACCTGCGACTCTACACAACGGCTATAGTCTACTCGCGACATTTGCCTCTCATTTGCATAAATCATCGTATACTGCATCCTGTGCGAAGTGTTTTTATTCAAATCAACTCCCCAATTAATGCCTCTGTTCATTACTAACGCCCTGGTTTCCCCATCATCAAAAGTCGGCCAGAAAAACATCGCATTTACGTGACCTCTGGCCACAATCGTGCTACCAGCGTATTCTCCAAACAATAGCCAATATAATTGGTAATCAGTTATATCACCATATGTCAAATTCAAAAAAGACGGCACCTCCCCCTCACCCCTCGTCCCTAACTTCTTATAAGTCAGCTCAATCCGCGGCTCGGCAGGGACAATTTTAGTAATCATCACCTCATCAACAGCGTTACTCCGATAAACTGGTGGCGCCGCCGAGGCCCGCATCGACGAAGATAAACTTGCTATTATCGTCAAAATCACCAACCCTATTTTGCAAAAAATTTTACGCATTAAACGCTCCTTTTTGTTAATTCTGCTCCAGCATAGCACTGGCCCTCTGGTGTGTGAAGCATGTCCGGAATGTTTTTAAAAATTCAGAAAACTTTCCGGATATGCTTGACAAGTTAACCTTAAGCCTCTATTCAGCAAAAAGAACGGCATCTCACCAAAGATACCGTTCTATTATTGTAATCTTGTAGGGCTCATCGCCTAGACCCTCCCCTGTTCTACCCTGGGCGGGCGCCGAGGTGCAGGATACTAGAGGCTGACGCAGCGAACCGAGAAGCCGCCCGCGCGGCTAACGCCACTCTGCGGAATTAGCCTGGTAGAATCCACGTTCAAGTACCGAGCGTTAGACTGGGAGTAGGCCGTAGAAGACCACCAGTAGCCGCCGCTACCCTGATAGTTAAGGTAACCGCCACCCCAGTAGTAGTCGCCGGAGAAAACAAGGGAGAGCGGGAACTTGCGAGCGGCAGCAGAGCCAGTAGCATTATCTGGATAGCCGTATGTCGCCATTAATTTTGCAAAAGTCTTGTTTGTAGTGCTAGATCCTTGGTCTCCGTTAGTTGGTAGTCTCCAACCCTTTGGACAGATCGAGTTTGCCCCATCTATTGGGTAGCTAGCGCTACCATCCGCCGTTGTTGACTGTGCTGTGGCCGCGGCGTGATTATAGTAAGTGCCAATCCCTTGGGTTTTGCCATCGTTATCATTCACCGATTTACCTGCCAAAGCTCCTGGTGTACCAGAGCTACAGCCTGGACCTTGGTAGTTATGGGCATTTAGGACGTTAGTATCTTTTGGCGCACCGTTAGTATTGTAGCACCAAGAGTTGCTGGTGGCTGGGCCAGTAGTATTTGGGCTACAGTGGGCCGCCCCTGTGGTACAGGTAGAAGTATCGACTTTGTTCTTTGGTGTCCAAGAGATGATGCTGTCTGTATTGGTATAGGTGCCATAGGTGCCGCTTTCTGTGATGGAGCTATCTGGAACAGTAGTCAGGTTAGTATTATAGGAGTAGAAGGTGGTATTTTCACCAAATGGCAGATCCATATTCTCCGTCATCCAGCAGTTACCATCAGCGAGTTTCCGGATGCGATACTTCCCGGTATAAGCCTCTTGATATGCCCCTGTAGTCGGGTTGATGTGGCCACCGCCACCGCGTAAATCAGTCAAGAATTTCTCTGGTACGGTTGTAGCAGATGTACTAGGTGTTGGCTGGCTATCACAAACTGATGTTGTCATCTCCTGCATCGCCGAGATCGAATCCCAGGTTACCGCGTAGGTGTATTTTGCGTCAAATTCTTGGCTAAACTTATTTAGTACCACGTGTACATTGTACTCACCAGCATAGGCTTGTGGCAGAGTACAGGTTACTGCTAGGAGGTTGTCTATGGTAGAAAGCGTAGGGTTGCCACAAGTGAGCCCAGATGCGTTCTGTGGACCACCAGAGAGCGTGACCGTTGCT
>JAZNGO010000019.1:0-8836 GCA_045576515.1 Candidatus Nanosyncoccus sp.
GCATCTGGCCAAACGTCAAATGACTTGGTTCAAGCGCAACAAGCAAATAATTTGGCTAAGTCTTGAAGAAATTTATCCATATGTGATAAAATATATACATAATGAGCAAAGAAACTAACACTCCAACAGAAAAATTATTCGGCTCGAAAACTCGCGCCAAATTACTGCGTTTATTCTTCGAAAATCCCGAAAAAAGTTTTTATGTTCGTGAAATGACCCGAGTAATAGATGAGCAAATCAACTCCGTCCGCAGAGAGCTACTAAATTTAGAAAGTATAGGCAACATCAAAAATGAGACATTCGACAACAAAGTTTATTATTCGGCCAATAGTAAACACCCGTACTACCGCCCAATGATAGACATTTTTTCTAAAAAAATTGACTCAAGCCGCGATAAAGATGTTAAAGAAACTACCTGGGAAGAATATTGTCGCCCAGTCAAAAATTACATCAAAGGTCTCATTGTTACCAATCGCTTGCCAGGCCAAGATGGTATAGATTTGCTCATTATTGGTAACGACAAGACCAAAAAACTCACCCGTTGGGCCGAAGTTGTTGAGAAAAAACAAGGCAAGCCTATAAATTATGTTATTATGTCCCCAGATGATTTCACCTATCGCAAGAGCGTACGTGACCGTTTCATCATGGACATTTTTGAAATGGAAATCACCGAAATTATCGACCCAGAAAAATTAATAAAAGAATAGGAGTAAAATGTTCGAAATCGAAAGCAAATCCCCAGATGAAATCACATTCATCACCAAAAAAACCACCATTAATTTTAACATTGCTGATGCAGTTATAGACGCTGGCCTAGCCGTTGGCAAAATCACTGGTCCAGGCGAATTTGAAATTGGCGATGCTACTATCCGTGGTATTGCTACTGAGAGTGGCAAGACTATCTACGATGTAGAGATTGGCGGAGTGCATACCGGCATCCTCGGAGGCATAGAGGAAGGCCTGGATGATATAGTAGCTGATATCCTCTGTACTTCATCTGTACGCGCTGTTCGCGAAATAGAGCCGAAATTAGTAGTATCTATGGGCAATGTAGATGCCATGGTGGCAGAGCTCAAACTTACCGCGCGCACCGAGAAAAAGTTGAAAGTTAAAAACCTAGACAGTTTACCGGCTACCAAGGAAGTAATAGTTTTAAACTAATATGAGCTTTAATCTTAATTTCTTATATATACTAATCATCCTGGGTATCGTAGTTTTTTCTGTTATATTGCATGAACTTTCTCACGGTGTTGTAGCTTACTGGCTAGGTGACCGTACCGCAAAAGATGCTGGCCGACTTACCTTTAACCCTATCAAACATATAGACCCATATATGTCTATTCTAGTGCCAGTAGTATTATATATACTAAAAGCTCCAGTATTTGGCGGAGCCAAGCCCGTACCGGTCAACAACCATAATCTTAAATGGGGCGAATGGGGCATGGCCCTAGTGGCCCTAGCCGGCCCATTTACTAACTTCCTCTTAGCATCTATATTCTTCCTTATCGGCTATTTTTCCGGCTTAGTTAACGGCACGGGTGGGGAAATATGGCAATTTGTTTTTACTGAATTTGTATACGTGAACTTAGGTTTTATGATTTTTAACCTCATACCTATTCCACCACTAGATGGCTCTCGCGTGCTTTATGCTATTGCCCCCGATGGTTTCCGTAATGTTCTCAGCAATATAGAGCGCTACGGTATTGTCATTATATATATTATGATACTGTTATTTGGTGAAGTGTTTTCTTATACTATGGTCAATGGTATGAATGGCGTAATCAAATTCTTTTATTTTGTAGTAGGCCACTAGTATGGTATAATTAAATTAGCCTTACTGGCAGCATGATTTTCCTGAATAATCATGTTATAGGGATTTCGTGGCTTACACCCGTGGGTGTATCGCATAAGATTTTACCCACCTTGTATATATTACGGGGAAAACAGGTCGGTAAGGCTCCTTAAAAAAGAGGTGGGATGAAACAGAGAATTCGTGTAGTAGGTTTAATCAAAAACGAAAATGGGGTGCTAGTTTTCAAGCGTAACCGGGGCCGTAGTGATACCCCGGCTTTTTGGGAGCTTCCTACCGGTAAAATCAAATTTGGCGAGCAACCAGAAGAAGCCATGGCGCGCTCTCTTACCGAGTACACTAGCCTCAACGCTAGCTCGGTATCATTAAAGGATGTTATTACCTTTTTAGCGCCCGAAGGTTCTAGCCAGCTTAGTAATCTATACATTGTATATGAGCTCAGCATAGATGGCCCCATAAAGCCCACCCCACGCGATAGGTATACGGGGTACAAATTCATTAAAGATATCGCTACTTCTAGCACTAAGCTTAACGAAGCTAGTATGTCGGTACTAGAAATAGAAGATGGCAAAGTTGCCCCGGGTCGTATGTCGTCTCGTAGTACTGCTAATGGCATTACTATCAATGTAGATGGTGCATCGCGCGGCAACCCCGGCCCTTCTGGCATTGGCTATTGTATCCACGACAGCAGCGGTAAGATAATAGAACGCAAAGGTGAATTTATTGGCTTTGCCACCTCGCGTATGGCCGAATATTGCGCTATGCGTAAAGGTGTAGAGCGCGCTATAGAGCTAGACTACAAGTCCGTTCGCTTTATTTCTGATAGTTTAATGGTAGTAAATCAGCTCAACGGTATATTTCACGTTAAAAACCAAGATATCACCCCTATATACAATGATATTCAGAAAAAGCTCAGTTTTTTCGATGCTGTATCTTTTACCCATGTACCGCGTAGTAAAAACATGCTCGCAGATTCTGAAGCTAATGCTGCAATAGACAAAATCCTTAGCAAATGATATAATACACACAGGCCTGAAAGGCAACCGCTTTTTATAAGAGGAAAGTCCGGGCAACACAGAGCAGGGTAGTCGCTAACGGCGACCGTCCGTAAGGATAGGGAAAGTACCACAGAAACATAAACTGCTAACCAGCTTTCGGGCCAGGAGCGATGGTGAAAAGAGTGGGGTAAGAGCCCACAGCGCGCGGTAGCGATATAGCGCGGAGGCAAACCCTACCTGTTGCAAGGAGCACTATATACCTTCGCTCGAGGATGTGCGCTCACCGCTAGAATGTTATAGCAATGTAACATCAAGATAGATGGTTGCCAATCTCTTACGAGATTACAGAACCCGGCTTAATGAAGGCTCATTATCAAAATTTCTCCCGAAAGGGAGATTTTTTGATATAATGTATTACGAGGAGATAGCTCATGACACAACAACACATAAAAATTGGAATCGGGGTAATGATTTTAGATAAAGACAAAATACTGCTAGGGCATAGAGCTAAAAATAAAAAAGATACAGGTGGCATCTATGAAACCGATTGCTGGACACTCCCTGGCGGGAAACAAGAATACAATGAAACATTCTTTGAATGTGCAAAAAGAGAAGTGAAAGAAGAAACCAATTTAGATATAGGTGACCTAGAATTATTTAACGCAGCAGATGATATCCAGCCAGATAGACACTACATAACTCTACATATAATCGCCAGAAATCATCGCGGCACCCTGAAAGTTATGGAACCTCATAGCGAGGACGACTGGCAATGGTTTTCGCTAGACGATTTACCAGAAAATCTATATTCGCCCTCCGAAAAGTTTATACAAGCATATCTTCAATCTAGATAGCAAAAAATCTCCCGAAAGGGAGATTTTTTAAGAAAAAGTATGTTACAATAAAAGAGTCTACATCAAATAATGATTTTTTCGAACTTGCCTAAGTAAAGAACGGCAACCGTTCGAAATAATAATAGCTTAGGCTCATTATTTGGTGTAGACAACCGAGAACGGTTGTCGTTTTTTATCAACGACGAATATATTAATTTAATTAAAGGAGGCAAAAATGAATCACAATTCATTTCCAAGCGGGGAACAAGCTCCCGGTAGTCAAGACAATGAAGAGTCTACCGAATTCCTATCATTTGAGGAGCATATGCAAAACATAAATCAACAAAACAACGCCGAGTGGAATACTACGGAGTTGACAAAACCATCAATGAAAAATACAGAATTGCCCGAAGGCTCTATGTATATAACTAAGGGCATAGAAGATATTAGCAAAAAATTAAAAAACGGAGAGCCATTAAACGGCAGCGATATAGCATCGTTGGCGGAAGATTGTACCTACGGGGTGAGTCGGGAAGAATTAAGTGGTTTTTTGGTTGGTTCTGGCCTAGGTGATGGGAAAGATTTTGATGTGAAATTGCCAGCCACCATAACTTTGCCAGATGGCGCGTCTCAGCAAACACCTCTTTCTATTAGTTTCCGCAACAACAGGGGTGATTTCACTAGAATAGATATTTCTAGAAACCCAGCCAATAGCAAAGTTGAAGCAACATCATATAGTGGTAAGGCAGAAGATGGCGTGGACGTCGGATATGACGGGCCAGTCAAAGCCATCCCAGATAGTCGCAGAGATTTCAAAATGGTAACATTTGAAGAATAGGATTCACCAAAAATCGCCCCTACCGGGCGATTTTTGGTTAAGTGAGTAGTTAAATTATTTACTCGACTTTTTCTCGGCGCGAGCCTTTGGCGACTCTATCAGCCCCTTTTTCTTGAGGGTACGTAGGGCCGAGGCAGATACGTTGCACTTTATCTTTTGGCCATTTATAATCAAAGTCCGTTTCGACACATTTGGCTTAAATACCTTGCGAGTATGCTTTTGAGAGAACGACACATTGTGGCCATACATTTTGCCTTTGCCAGTAATTTCACAAATAGCCATTTTATTTCTCCTTCACTGTGTTAACGATTTTCTTGAATGCTTCAGGGTTGTTCACTGCTAGGTCAGCCAAGACCTTACGGTCTAGCGTAATATTTTTGGCTTTCATCCCGGCAATCAACTGCGAGTAGGAAACACCCATTTCGCGTGAAGCATTGTTGATACGGGTAATCCAAAGCGCCCTTAAGTCGCGTTTACGATTCCTGCGGTCGCGGTAGCTATATTGCAAAGCCTTAATCACACCTTGCTTGCCTAGTCTATAGCTACGACGGCGGTAATGTTGCATACCTTTGGTTTTGTTCAGAATTTTCTTATGTTTCGCATGTGCTGCGACACCTCTTTTTACTCTCATACTATGCTCCTAACGCCTTCTTTATGTTTTTGGCGATTTTACCATTGATAGTCGCAGCAGTTTTCATGTTGCGCTTCCTGGCTTTAGATTTTTTGGCGAGAATATGATTCCCGAATGCCCGCTCCCGGACTAGCTTACCAGAACCGGTAACTTTTATCCGCTTAGCGGTACCTTTATGCGTTTTTAGTTTTGGCATAATAGTTTTCCTTTCTTTTAAGTTAATATTATTGAAAAGTACAATCAGCCGGCCGTGGAAGTAGGAAATTACTTCTTCCGTACCTGCACCGATAAATTGCGACCGTTCATTTGTGGCTTACCCTCTACGATAATGCCTTCACCTAAAAGCTCGATAACTTTGTTTAGCAAATCATTGCCGAGCTCTTTGTGTGCCATCTCGCGACCGCGGAAAATTATTAAAATTTTTACCCGGTCGCCATCATCTAGGAAAGCACGCATTTTACGGACTTTTATGTTAAGGTCGTTGTCGCTGATTTTGAGCCCTACCTTCATCTGTTTAAGCTCAGACTGCTTTTCGCGAGCTTTTTTACGATTCTTGGCTTGCTCTTTCATCTTCTGGTACTGATATTTACCCCAGTCAATGATTTTAACGACCGGAGGGTCGGCATTGGCGGCAATTTCCACCAAATCCACCCCCTGTTTCTTCGCAAGAAGTTGGGCATCTTTGCTAGACATGATGCCTAGCTGCTCTCCACTAGCACCAATGACGCGCACCTTAGGATACCGAATTTCAGTATTAAGGCGAGTGCGTGATGTAGTTTTTATGATATTCCTTTCTTCTCTTGAATTAACCTGTTACCCATTATATCAAAATTCTAGTCAAAAAGCAAGAGTAAAATACATAAAAATGGGCGGCAATGCCGCCCAAATAGTGCTAGTCCCACGCTTCCTCATAAATTGGATCATAAAATCTCTCACCTCTGGGGATTTCAATATCGGCGTCCATAAATGGTTCCATTACGTCATAACTGCTAAAACCAATGAAGATTTCTGTTGCTGTTCGTAATGGGCAGTCACCCAAAAATGGGCAATCGAAGTGTGGATTTTCGCAAGGTGGAGTCTCGTGTATCGGCTGATACCCAAGCTTACAACATGGGGTATTCATAACCTCACCTCCCGACATAATGTACTTATGCAGCATTCAGGGCTACATATCAAATTATAACACTTTCGACTATCTTTTTCTATAGGTTAAAGCTTCAGCCAAGTGTTTGGATAGTATAATATCAGAATTATCTAAATCGGCGATAGTCTGCGCCACCTTGATAGTTTTAAAATACGACCTAGCCGATAGATTAAGCCTCTCGGATGCGCTAGTTAATAATTTTTCTGCAGCCGGCTCAAGCTTTAGTAAACTTGATACTTTAAAGCTAGAAAGGGAACTATTGTATACCCCATCTTTGCCGTAGCGGGCGCGTTGACGCTGTATTGCACCAGTTATATTATTTTTTACAACATTGTGCTCACTGGTGCTATCGCTCATCGGCTTCAAAAGGTCAGCATTGTCTACCTTTTCCACTGTTATATTCATGTCTATCCTATCAAACAATGGCCCAGATAGCTTTTTCTGGTATTTTTGGATCTGTATTTCAGTGCATTTACACTCGTGGGTGGGGTCACCCAAATACCCACAAGGGCAAGGATTCATCGTAGCTACCAACATGAAATCTGCCGGGTAAGTAGTTTTACGGTTAGCTCGCGAGATAGATATTTTCTTATCCTCAAGTGGTTGTCTCAAAGCCTCTAGTACCGACCTCGGGAATTCTGGTATCTCATCCAAGAATAGTATCCCTTTGTGTGCTAAAGATATCTCCCCCGGCACCGCCATGGTACCACCCCCAATAATAGAAGTAGAGCTAGCCGTATGGTGGGGGCTGCGAAACGGCCTTTCTTCTATTATCTCATCAGTAGACAGCCCCGCTATAGAGTAAATCTTGGTAATATCTATTTTTTCTTCTGGAGTTAACTCTGGTAGTAAGTTTGCAGCAGCTTTGGCCAGTAGTGTCTTACCGGCCCCTGGCGGCCCAGATATCAGTATATTGTGGTGGCCGGCGATAGCGATCTCCATAGCGCGCTTGGCTAATTTCTGTCCCCTTATATGGTCCAAAATGGTGCCGTTAAGGGCTGCCTTAGCTGATGGCTGACTACTACTAGTAGAATCGGCCGTAGGCAGCGTACATTGCCTTTTAAGTGCCATGAAAAGGTTCTGCAAAGTATCCACACCATAAATGGTAATTCCAGCCACTAGTGAAGCCTGTGGCAGGTTTTTGGCGGGGACATATATCTCGGCATAGCCAGCTTTCTTTGCTGCTTCAATAATGTTTATAATGCCTTTTACAGGCCGAATTTCGCCATTAAGTGACAGCTCGCCCACAAATAACTTATTTTTTACATCATCTTTTATTAACTGCCCGGAAAGTACTAGTACCGATAGTGCTATTGGCAAGTCTAGATAAGCTCCATCTTTTTGTAGTTCCGCTGGCGCCAAACTAATAGTCACTTTTTTGTCAGGGAAACTAAACTGGGAGTTTGTAAGGGCGCTACGCACGCGGTCTTTGGCCTCATTTATGGTTTTATTTGCCATACCCACAATACTAAACGAAGGCAGGCCTCTATTCATATCTCCCTCCACCTCCACTAGCTTGCCATCAAATCCGTAAGGAATTGCAGAATGTATTTTTGCTATCATGACTATTTTAGTATCATAGCTACGCACAAAACGCAACCCCACGCCAGTACTACAATGACTTAATAGGCCGGCTTGTGGAAAACTCTACAAAAAATGAGTAAAAAATGTATATTTTCACCCCTGTAAATATTTCAGCGATTTTTGCCCTATAGGGGTAGCTTGTGGAAAACTCTACAAAAAATGAGTAAAAAAGTATAAAAAAAGTGTTGACACAAGCGTTTTTGTGCGATATTATAGAGATAGCTTTTGAATAAAAAAATTATTCAAAAGGCAAAAACAAAAATTTAGCCAAAATAACTCCACACTCTACAAAAAGACCGGCTTTCCTCGCAGTTACCGGTCTTTTTCTTTTGGCCGCGTAAAGCGCGCCTTATGGGCGACTGAGCATAAAAAAACGCCCAAACGGGGCATTTTAGTAATAAATAGGTGGTGGAGCTGGGGGATACTGCCTCCCCGTCCGAATCATCACTGGGCCATGAATCTACATGCATAGTTTTCTGTTTTATCTTGGCAGATATTGTTAGCTGCAGAAAACGAAACTAACAAAAGCCATAGCAAATTTTCGAGCTACTTGTCGCTAATTAAATAGCCTTATTCTCGTAGTATGATAATCCTAGCCTTACGAGACCTTAGGCCAGAACCAGCCTAAAATATACTAGGCATAAGCTGGCATGTAAGCTACATGCGCTTTAGTGTTTTTAGCACTTATTTAATACTTACGGTATTTACTCGACATGCATCATAACTGTTAATAATTCGTCTAAGCTTTGTCAGCCCCAACTATCTATATTATAGCATAACTTTTAGCCGGGGACAATGCATGTATCTAACACAGACAGGGGATTGGAACAAAAATCGTTGTAAAATCCACAACAAATACGTAAAAATATATGAAAAATTTACACTATTGTTGTAAAAAATACAACAGAATGAACAAATTTTTAGAACAGGGGATAAATAGATGAGATGTTGTAAAAAATACTCTATAAAAACTGAACAAATCTATTGATTTTTTATAC
>JAZNGO010000020.1:0-8853 GCA_045576515.1 Candidatus Nanosyncoccus sp.
AATTCTCGAAGCTCTTAAAAGACGGTGACTTTGTCATCGCTGCCGGCGGCGACGCAACTGGCGTTATCGCCGTAAACGCAATTCTAAAATCCGAAAAAGACGTCACACTTGCAGTTCTCCCATTCGGAAACTTCAACGACCTCTCCCGCACTTTAGGTACAAAAACTTTAGATGATGTTTTAAAATCTTGCGAAAGCGGGACGAATGAACAATTTGAGGTCGTTCGCGACAACGGGAGCGATTTAGCGAGCGAGCCCCGTAACGACGGGCGCGAGCGAAGCGGCGAGCAAAAGCAGCCTTACAGCAATCAAAAAGTCAAGGTCTTCACCACTCGTCCCGACACAATTATGGGCGCCACCTTCTTAGTAGTCGCTCCTGAGTATCCTGGCCTCGAATACCTACTTACCGACGACACCCGCGAAAAAGTCTTAGACTACAAAGCCAAAGCTCTCAAAAAATCCGAAATCGAGCGCCAAGAAAACAAAGAAAAAACCGGCGTCTTTACCGGCTCATATGCTATCAACCCAGCCACCAAAGAGCAAATTCCTATCTGGGTAGCAGATTATGTCCTCGCCGGCTACGGTACCGGTGCTATTATGGCTGTGCCTGCCATGGATGAGCGCGACCGCGAATTTGCCGAAGTCTTTAATCTTCCTATAGTAGAAACAGAGCTTTGCGACCGCGACCTCTTTGGCACTCCCAAAGTCACCTATCGCATGCGCGACTGGCTCATATCCCGCCAACGCTACTGGGGCTGCCCTATCCCTATTGCTTACGACAAAAACGGCACTCCACATCCTATTCCCGAAGACCAGCTCCCAGTACTTATCCCCGAAGTAGATGATTATCAGCCCGACAATTCTGGCCGCAGCGCCCTCGCCAAAGCCAAAGATTGGCTCAAAGTCACTATAGATGGCGAGGAAATGACCCGCGAAACCGACACCCTAGATGGCTACGCCTGCTCTTCTTGGTATCTTTGGCGTTATGCCTCCCCACACGACACTGAGACCGCCTGGAGCCAAGATGCTATCAAATATTGGGAGCCTGTAGATTACTACTGTGGTGGCGACCACGCCGTGGCGCATCTACTCTATATTCGTTTTTGGTGTAAATTCTTTGCCGATGAAGGGTATTTGCCTTTCCGCGAGCCTATCAAGCGCTTGCTTTACAATGGTTACATCAACGCTCCCGATGGCAAGAAAATGAGTAAGTCCAAGGGCAATGTCATAGATCCGCTCGATGTTATCAACGATGGCTATGGCGCCGATACTCTCCGCACCTACGAAATGTTTATCGGCCCCTACGACCAAGACGCCGCCTGGGACCCACGCTCAGTAGGTGGTGTATACCGTTTCCTCAATCGCTGCTGGACTTTAGCTTTTGCCACTAAACTCACTACTACTGCCGATACCACAGTTATCCGCAACAAAACCATTAAAAAAGTTACCGAAGATATCCATCGTTACAATTTCAACACCGCCGTAGCGGCACTCATGGAATATGTCAACGAACTTTATAAAATCGGCACCGCAAAAGAAGACGTTATTATTCTGGCCAAGCTCCTCAAACCTTTCGCTCCGCACCTAGCTTCCGAAATGCTCGAAAAGCTAAAAAGCAACGACGAATGGCCCAAGTGGGATGAAAAATGCCTCGTAAGCGACACAGTAGAAATAGTAGTCCAAGTCAACGGCAAGCTCCGCGCCAAACTCACTGTAGATAAAGATACTCTAAAAGATGAAGACAAAATCACCGCTCTTGCCCTTGCCGATGAAAAAGTCAAGAAACACACTGCATCTGGCGTAAAGAAAACTATCTTTGTTCCTAAGGCCAAAATCCTCAATATCGTAGTATAGGAAATAATCTCCTAGGAGATTATTTCCTATCCCTAATAACCTTATTATATATATTTATAAACTTATCCAACGTATTTTCAAAATCATGCTCGCGTGCAATCTTTATGGAGTTATCACTATATTTCTTGCGAAGTTTATCATCGGATAGTATATTCAACATGGCATCGCTAATTCCTATCACATCTCCCGGCCGGCACAAATACCCATTTTCCCCATCGCGGCACACTTCACTCACTGCACCCTTGTCTACTGCTATCAGTGGAAGCCCAGTCGCCGCCGCCTCTATCAGTACTATGCCTTGAGTTTCTATTTCGCTAGCCGTAGCAAACACATCCCCTAGCCGATAAACTTTATAAAGTTCTGGCGGGGTCACCCTTCCGAGAAAATACACATCACTATACCCGCTAGCCATATTCTCTAGTCGCGCCTTATCTACTCCATCCCCCACTATTACTAGCTGTATCTCTGTTATACGTTGCTTCGCCCTAGCAAAAGCCTCTATCACTGCCTCCACATTTTTCTCCGGATCTAGCCTCCCTACATATAGCACAGTCTTATAATCTTTATTAAGTTTGTATTTACCGTATAGGTTAGTGTCAGCTTTTCCAGGCTTAAAATTGGTCAAGTCTACGCCATTACTTACCGCCGCTACCGGCACCGGGAATTCCTTTCCACGCGACCATATCAGATCTTTTATAGCTTTCTCGGTAGGCATTGTTACAAAGTCGCTCTTGCTTTGCCTATTTACAAAATACGCCGCTAGCGCCGCATCCACCGGCTTTTTTATTACCTTTGGTACATGCAAAGGCTCCGTTATTACCTCTGGCTGATTGTGTTCCGTAGTTACTACGGGAATATTATGTTTTCTAGCATACGCTGCCACTGATAGCCCTATCGGGTCAGACACTTGCACATGTACCACATCCGGCCAAAATTCACCCAAGGCTTTTTTTATCTCCGCCTGCGGGAACACCGACACCCGGAACCCATGCCGATACAGCAAATGCGGTAATTTCAGCTTCCATATTTTTTTCTTCTCTGGCACCGGATGAATCTGATCTGGATATACCTTCGCTTGCACAGACTTCAAATATACCGTTTTTACACCATCTATGGTTCTGGTATAATTTCGCCCAGTTTGCGACGGGCAAAGCACCATCACCTTGTGTCCTCGCCTTGCCAGCCCCACCGCCAAATTATGAGAAAACACCGCCACACCATTTAGCATCGGGTAGTATACTGCCGTAGCTATCACTATTTTCACTGTATGCTCCTTGCCTCTTCAATATCGTTTTCTTCTTCCGACTCTTCTATTAGCGCTGAAGCGAGCGCGTAAGTTTTCTCCGCAATACCTCTGTTATCCGCCGTTATCACAAGCTTTTAGCCTTATCCATTTGCGGGTCACGCATTGCATTGATGTCGTCATATGTCCGCTCTACTTCTATATCCGGGGTAATACCAGTCTTATTAATAGACCTATCATCTGGCGTGTACCACTCCGCCGTAGTTACCTTAAGTAGCGTGTCGTTTGATAAATTATACAAATTCTGCACTACGCCCTTACCATAGGTAGTTTCGCCTACGATGGTTGCTTTACCGTAATCTTGCAAAGCCCCCGCTGTTATCTCTGACGCAGATGCCGTAGAGCCATTTACCAGCACTACTGTTTTGATGTCTTTTAGAAGCGCCTTGCCAGATGAACTACTCATCGCATCATCACCTTCGTGTTTAGACTTTTGTATTAGTATCTTATCGCCATCTATCCATAGGCTCAGCAAATCTTGCGCCGCTGCTACATAGCCGCCACCATTTCCACGTAAGTCTAATATTACTTTCTTTATACCCTTATCGGCAAATTCTTTTGCAAATCCTTGCACTTTTGTACCTGTATCGTTATCAAATCTTGTCACAGTGATAATAGCTGTCTTACCATCATAGTCCACATATGCCGATACGTTGTTTATGGTTTCGCGCTTCATAGTGAAAGATTTTTCCTCACCATCGCGTATTACCGTTACGGTCACCTCAGACCCAGCTTCGCCGCGCACTTTTTGTGATATCTGCTCGGAAGACAACGTATATACTTCTTCGCCGTCTACTTTGTATATAATGTCACCAGCAAGTAGGCCCGCCTTACGCGCCGGATTATCCGGCAAAGTTCTCAGTACCCTTACATAGCCATCACGTAGCCCCATTTCTATACCTATGCCAGACCCTACATCACCATGCAAGTCTTTATAAAATTCTTCGCTCTCCTCTGCGTTCATATACACAGTATATACATCACCCAGCGAATCTACGAGTCCTTTCTTAGCACCTTCTATTATAGCTTCGTTGTCTATATCGCCATTATATGTACTAGCAAGCTTATTATATACCTCATTTAGCTCGGACCAATCTATACTAGCCGCAGACTCAGCATTAAATCCAAGATATGGCGCGAAGCCGCCAAACCAATTCTGCCAGTTGGCGCCTACTACCACACCCAGCACTGCCATTACGGCAGCCATAATAATAGCGTTTCCTAAGCTGGTCTTTTTTTCTTCCCACTTTTTCTTGCTCATTATTCTATTATATCAAACTTTACCTAAGGTGAATATAGTTGTAATATTGCACCTCACTTGCCGCTATCGTTCTAGCTCCAAAATCGCCAAAATGCGAATCTCCAGAGTATAGATATGTAGCATAAGAATTATTATATTCTGTCACGCTTATAGAGCCGTCAGCGTTTACACTCTCTACCCAAAACACATGCCCATATGCACCGCTATCTACTTGCCCTATACTACCTACCTCGGGTGTATGGCTCACAGTGTAGCCCGCCGACCTTGCGCGGTCATCCCAGTTGTACGCATTACCCCAGGCCAGTACCAGCCCATAAGCCTCATAAGCTTTCCAGCCAGTATAGCTAACACACTCACACACATAGCCACCAATATAATGCCCTTCCCATACCGTACCGTAATAATCTTGCTTTTGCGGGCAATCTTCTTGCCACGGGTATGTATTAGCACCCGAGTATGCACTACCTCGGTAAAGCTCTGGGTGTGCCTCTTGCTCAGCTTTTTCTGCAGCCCGCTGCGCTTCTTGCGCTTGCTTCGCTACTTCTGCATATGCTTCTGCATCATCTTTGTATCTTTCTACTAAATCTTGTTGTTCTGCGCGCTTAGCAGTCAAAGCCTCCTTGGCAGACTGTTGCTGCGCCAATAGTTCTTCCACTTCTTGCTTGTCCGACTCCAGCTTTTCTTTGACTTCCTTTACATTTTTAGCTGCTGCACTTATTTGTTGCTTTACTACTTCCTCACGTGCAGATTTCTCTGCTAAGTCCGATATAGAGCTAGCGCCAGCCAGCACCCGTATCGGTTCAGCATCAGACTCAAAGTGCATATTAACCAAAAGCTCCGCCAAAGCCTCTTGCTCTTCTTCGAGCTTATCTTCTGTTTCAGTTATTTGCTTTTTTAGTTCTTCAATATTAGCCTGCGTTTCGGCTATCTCTGCCTCTTTACCACTAATATCCATCCCCAGCTCATTTACTTTTATCTGCAGAGCATCTGCCGTGTTTGCTGCCGCCGCTGCATTTTTATTGGCTTCTTCTTCTTTGGCTACCGCTTCCATGCATGCAGTAGAATTCTGGCAAGCCTTAGACAGCCCACTCACACTTACACCCGTAGCCACAGTACCCAGCACCGCCACAACTATCAAAAGCAAATCTAGCGCTAGTGCAAAATGCTTGTTATTAAGTATTACCATGCCCCCATTATAACATAAGTGTTATGTCTTATGCAAATATTTCGATACTGCCAGTCTAGCAGATATTCTACCTATTAATATCCCCGCCGCTATAAATACTAAGTACACTAATATTAGCTGGTTAGATTCTAGGACGCCGGTAATTTTACTTACATCTATACCATACCCCTCTAACTTTGGCGCCATCACCATAAAACCAAAGTAACTCACCGTGGCCGCTACTATACCAGATATTATCCCGCATATTTCCGCCTCCACTAGAAACGGCCCACGAATAAAGTTTTTCTCTGCACCCACCAGCTTCATCATATATATTTCTTCCCTACGAGAAAATATCGCCATCCGTATAGTACTAAATATTATCAGCACCGATATTATCAAAAATACCGCCGCTAGTATTATGCCACCAGTCCTGGCTATTTGCGCCCACGATGTGATAGTAGCTATCTCTACTCTATTTACATCATAGGTTGGTAGCTTTTCACTATCCACATATTTTGCAAACGATTCATTTGTTTCTACTATTTTCTTTATACTGTCTAAGTTTTCCACATTATATACTTTTATCCGCATCGTAGCCTGCATCTTACCTATCATTATTTCTTCCATCTCTTTGTCTAGTATGTCTAACACCTCGCTACTCTCAGCGTTTTCCTCCAAAAACTTCTTGTATTCTTCTTCCGATGTAGATGTTTCTACGCTCTTTATATTCGAATCTTTAGATATTGTGTTAGTCAAATCTTCCAGCGTTTCAGCTG
The DNA here is from genome assembly GCA_045576515.1 of Candidatus Nanosyncoccus sp. Classification (GTDB taxonomy): domain Bacteria; phylum Patescibacteriota; class Saccharimonadia; order Saccharimonadales; family Saccharimonadaceae; genus Nanosyncoccus. Next base: position 6,362 of record JAZNGO010000020.1, read on the forward strand.
TAGTATTTGGCTTTAGATATATCGTAATATCGATTTTATCACGCATCATCTCTGCAGTATTCGTAAGTATTACGCTAGCTACTATCGTTACAAAAAGTATTATTAGAGTAATAGCCATTACCACCGTCGCCGCAGTAGACAGCCAAATATTCCGCGCAAATCCGCTAGTGCCATACTTCACTACCCTAGCTTTATTGCGCACTGGGTGCCTGCGCCGGTTTTTTTGCATTGTCCGCAAATTTTTCTTGCTTACCTTTTTCAAGCTCTTACCATGTGCCACCTTTGGAGCTTTGGACTGTTCCGCCTTATCTGTTTTCGGCGCATCTGTAGCCTCTCCCGCCATGTTTATTTCCTTTTTTACTTTTTCCTCCGCCATTACATCACCACCTTTCGCCTTTGCCTAAGCGCGTGGCCAGGAGTTTGCACCACCCGAATCGGCGTATTTTTTACTGGCGTGTCATCTAGCTTGTATATACCGTTATTCTTTTGGTCGTTTATTATCTTACCATCTTTTAGTGTAACTACCCGCTTTTGCAAATTGTTTACTATGTTTTCGTTGTGGGTAGTCACTAGTATAGTAGTGCCGTAGTCGTTAATTTTTTTCAGTAGATCTATTATTTCATGCGTAGTCAGCTTGTCTAGGTTTGCCGTAGGCTCATCTGCTATTAGTATCTTAGGCTGCCGCGCTACACTGCGCGCTATAGATACCCGCTGTTTTTGCCCACCAGATAGCTGATGTGGGAATTTTTTCGCCTGCGCCGATAAATCTACTAGCTCTAATACCTTGGGCACAGTTTTACGTATATCTCTACCACTCATGCCAGCTATTTCTAGTGCAAACGCCACGTTTTCATACACCGTCCGCCGTGGTAGCAGCTTAAAATCTTGAAACACCACACCCAGCCGCCGCCGGTAGCCTGGTATATGACGCTTTTTTACATAGTCTAGGTCTATCCCACCAATAATAATCTTACCGGTATCTGGCAACTCTTCTTTGGTAATCATTTTCATGAGTGTAGACTTCCCCGCACCAGACTTACCCACCAGGAACACGAATTCGTTCGGCTCTATGTGTAGAGACACGTTGTCTAGTGCCGGCTCCTCATCACCCGGATATTTTTTTGTTACGCCATCTAGCAATATCATATTATTATATTAGCATAAACGCTACCACGATGCAACCAAAAACCCTTCAGAATGATTATGTTGCTTCACAAAATTACGGGCGATAAACACGCCCGTAATTTAAATTCATCTTTCTAGTTACCGAACAATGCACCGCACTGAGTACCCGGTATTGCGACTAAGTGATATCGGTAAATTAAGATGCGCATAAGAGTCAAAATCTAAACCATACGAGCTGCCACCATTTTTAACTACACTAGACAAGTAGCCACCGCTTCCGCCAACGCCACCAATACGACCAACCAAATTACCACCATAGGCAAAGAAATTAGGATTAGTGTGGATATTGCCACTAGCGCCAGACGTAAGGCCAGCTACGTCTTTTAGATAAACAAATGATCCTGAAGCAGTCAATGTATACCCGCCTTTCGGTAGTGTCCAACCAGCTGGGCAAATAGACTGATTTACGTCAGTATCATCTGCTGTATAGCCACTAGAATCACTCATCGCTACAGCTGCGGTCCAGTTATAGTAATTACCCAGATAATAATGGCCATCGCCGGTATATGAAACGGCATTATTATATCCAGAACAATAGTTATATTGATTATCCCATGTGCCACCATATTCAGTACAAGTTTCTTGATTGTAAATTAGAGCACCATTCCAGTACAAATCACCGGGATTATAGGATTGAGGAGTATAAGATGCTCCACCATCCCAACTAGTATCGCTAGCTTGCTTAGTCAATTCGTCACCGGTAGGCGTCCAACTTTCTAGAATATCAGTGTCTGCAGACGTATAAGTGCCACCTAATATGTCACCAATATCGTGACCTAAGTTTTGCGTCATCCATACATTGCCATCTGCTAGCTTAGCTATAAAGTAATCCTTCTTATCACGACTATCTTTTAGCGTGTATTGCTCACCTTCTGTCATAGAGCGAAGCACGCTGGCCTTGCCACTCTCAGAAAGCCTAGCAAAATCTTGCATGTAGGTGAGTGTACTTATAGTAGGCTCTAGTGCCACTAGATTATACTCTACCTCTCCCCCACTATAAGTACCAGCAGGTAGAGCGCTACTTACCTTTACACCATAGTATATATTAAGTACCTCATCTTCTACTGGCTCATCGCCTTGTGCTACTGTTACAGCACTATCTGACAATGGTACTGCATTATAGCTACTACCTTCCTCTAGTGCATAGCCCCAAGTGTTATCAGCGAGCTTTACTCCTTCTTCATTCTCCGCTTCTACTGAAGCAATATAATACTGACTTGTTGTGTCACCATCTAGGTATAGATTACTTGTTTCTACTCCTTCTGCCATAGATAGTAGTACTTTGTAGCCAAAGTCACTAGTAGAAG
>JAZNGO010000021.1:0-3878 GCA_045576515.1 Candidatus Nanosyncoccus sp.
GGGCGTCAACAGCCGGGGCGTCGGATATTCACTCCGGTGTGTAGCGCGTTAGATTGTCTGACTGCATATTGTATTCCGCTATTCCCCCCATCCAGTCTTTCCGAAACTCAGCTAAACCTGTAGGGCAAACAAGTCAGAGAATAAGCGACTCCCCGTCGCTTATTTTCCACCTTCCATATTTAGGCGAAATATGTTATACTTTTACTACAAGCGCCTGAGCAGCTATCACCTGCGAGCTGACGGAAGAAAGGGAATTATCCTCACTAGACCCGTCCGTGACTCCGCGTAAGAGAGCAATTAAGTGCCGGCCACCGCCGGAAATTGGATGGTACCGCTCCATCAGGAGTTCCAATGCGTAAGCATTGGATTTTTAATAGAAAGGAGCAAATGAAATACAAATCCGGCCAAAGGCGCAAAACAGTAGAATACGAAAAAGCCATCACCGAGTGGTGGAAAAAGAACAAAATTTTTGAACAATCTATAGAAAACCGTCCTATAGATAAATCCTACGTTTTTTACGACGGCCCACCGTTTATCACTGGCTTGCCGCACCACGGCACACTCCTTAGCTCCGTAGTAAAAGACGCCGTACCGCGCTACTGGACCATGCAAGGCTATAGGGTAGAGAGAAGATGGGGCTGGGATTGCCACGGCCTCCCGGCAGAGAATTTCGTAGAAAAACAGCTCGGCATTACAGACCGCCGCGACATCGGCACCAAATGGACATTGGAAGATTACATCATCAAAGCCCGCGAATCCATGGTGGCAAATTCCGAAGCCTGGCGCGGCACCATAGACCGCGTAGGCCGCTGGGTAGATTTTGACAATTGCTACCGCACCATGAACAAAGATTTTATGGAGTCTGTGTGGTGGGCTTTTAAGCAGCTCTACGAAGCTGGCAAAATCTACGAAGGCCGCAAGGTGCTGATGTACGATACTAAGTTTGCCACGCCGGTGAGCAAAGCCGAGGTTACCATGGACAACGACGCCTACCAAACTGTCACCGACCCTAGTGCTTATGTAAAATTTGAGGTAGTTTCAGGGATGGCAGAAAATGTTCTTCTGAGACCTTGCGCGACTAACGAGGAGCGAAGGAGCGCCGGCTCGCCCGTAACGACGGGCCGAGCCAAGCGTGTCGAAGAAGAATCATTTTTGCCATCTACCACATACTTTTTGGCCTGGACCACCACCCCTTGGACCCTCATGGCCAACCGCGCCCTCGCCGTGGGTACCGATATGGAATACGCCAAGGTCAAAGTAGGGAACGATATTTATATTGTGGCAGCTTCCAAGATAGAAAAAATCTTCGCAGATACACACTACGAAGTTATAGACCACAAAATCACCGGCACCAGCCTCGCTGGTTGTAAGTATTATAGCATAGACGGCACTATATGTCAAGTATTCACCGCAGACTTCGTAGGTGAAGAAGAGGGCACCGGTATAGTCCACATCGCTCCCGCCTACGGCGAAGATGACTATGCTCTTTACCTAGCGCACCAGGATGAAATTGACTTTGCGGACACCCTAGATGAAAACGGCTACTACACGCCAGAATATGCGGAAAAGCTCCACGCCCTAGGTGTGCGCGATACAGATGAACACGGTATCCAAATATGGGCCGGCAACAAGTTTATCGCCAAATGCATGGAGGCTGCAGGGATTATCTACAATATAGAATACATCCAGCACGAGTACCCATTTAACCCACGCTCTAAAGAACGCATCATGTACCGTGCATTTCCATCCTGGTTCTTTGATATCCAAGGCCAAAAGCCGCTGATGCTCGCAGAAAACGAAAGTATCAACTGGTTCCCAGCTTACCTCAAACACGGCCGCTTCGCCAACAATATCGAGCAGGCGCCAGACTGGAACCTTTCGCGCGATAGATTTTGGGCCACCGCCATGCCAGTGTGGAAGGGCGATAAGGGTACAGTAAAAGTAATCGGTAGCTACGCTGAGCTAAAAGACCTCTCAGGCGTAGAGCTAGAAGATTACCACCGCCCCTGGGTAGATGATATCACCTTCGACATAGATGGCGAACACTTTACCCGTGTAGACAAGGTACTAGACTGCTGGTTTGAATCCGGCTCCATGCCTTTTGCTCAGCTTCACTATCCGTTTGAAAACAAAGAAAAGTTCGAACGCAACTACCCAGCCGACTTTATCGTAGAGTATGTCGGCCAGGTCCGCGCGTGGTTTTACTATGTACACGCAGTAAACACCGCCCTCGCCGAAATCGGTGCCTTCGGCGAAAAAGCTAAGACTGGCGCCAAAAACGCTTACAAAAATGTCATCACTACTGGTACATTAGCAGGGAATGATGGCCGCAAGATGAGCAAATCCCTAGGCAACTATACCGACCCAAATCTACTCATGGACCAGTATTCTGCCGATGCCTACCGCTTGCTACTGCTCAGCAGCCCAGTAATGTCTGGTGAAGATTTCGCTATGCTAGACAAAGATGTCTCCGATGTCAACCGCAAGCTAGCCATGATTTGGAATGTCTACGATTTCTTTACCACCTACGCCGAAATATCAGGCTGGGATAGTGAAAAATCTTGGCAACCCGCCACTAGTGACCTAGGCGCCCTCGCAAACCCACTAGACCGCTGGATATTGTCGCGACTCCATCAGCTAGAGGCTGAAATAGTTGCCGGCATGGCCGAATATAATCTCCCCAAAGCCCTAGATGGAGTACTACTATTTATAGACGACCTCAGCAACTGGTTTGTGCGTCGCAGCCGCCGCCGTTTTAGCAAAAACGATGATTCTACCGACAAGCCAGAAGCCTACTGGACACTCTACACCGTCCTAGTAGAGCTAGCCACTGCTTTGGCGCCATTTACGCCCTTCTTGGCTGAAGAACTTTACCAAAAAATGACCGCCGCTGGCACCTCTGTCCATCTGCTAGATTATCCTCATCACCCAGAAATAGACGAAGAAACCCTCGCTCAAATGGCCCGCACTCGCAGCATCATTACGGATGCCCTAGCCTTGCGTATGCAAAAGTCCGACACCGAGCAGCAAATCAAAATCCGCCAGCCATTGGCCAGCCTAGTGTATCCTGGCGACAAATTGCCAGAGTTCTATGAGCAAATCATCATGGATGAAGTAAATGTAAAGTCAGTAGAAAATGGCGCAGAGCTCGTGCTGGACAAAACCCTCACCGAGGAGCTAAAGCGTGAAGGCTACGCTCGCGACATTATCCGCGCCGTGCAAGCCGCCCGCAAGCACGCCGGTCTCCAGGTGGACGACCGCATCAAGCTGTCACTATCTGTAGATTTGCCAGTCGGCTACGAGAATCTTGTACTAGCAGAAGTCGGCGCCGATGACTTTAGTCGCGATGCCAACTACGCCCACGACGAAATCACCAAGCTCGGCGAGAATAATATCACCATTTCGCTAGAGAAACTCTAACGCCTCAGTTTTGTTTTAGCAGTATTAAGAGCTCCTACCCCCTATTTATTCTCAGCATGTGGAATCTCCCCATAGAATTTTTGTATGCGTGCTTTTTAATAACAACCCCTATCCACCATTTCAGAAGCATAAAATAGATTTGGGCTGTTGTGGTTTTTGCAAAATCCCAGTAATGTGAGCGTCCATCCTGAATATGTATTAGAAACAGTAACATTGCATTGGGTCCCAAATCAAAGCACACTATAAAAATATATGCAGTAAACGAGTAAAACGCGAACATCTGCCGGATTTATGCAAAAATTACAACCCGCCAAGTCCGGATTCTGAAATGGTGGATAGGGGTTTTTACGGCTAATATTTATACAATCTCCTCTGTTATCTTGACAACTATATAAAAATAAAGCATAAAAGGTATTGACAAATTTCACTATGTGTGCTATACTCAAGACAAGTTAGAA
>JAZNGO010000022.1:0-13497 GCA_045576515.1 Candidatus Nanosyncoccus sp.
TTCCAAGCTAGTGCCACCTTCTATACTATTTCCAAAACCACCTTTACTGCATCCTTTACTAACCAGCACGCAGACTACTTCACTACTTCCGCTAGTTCCGCTTCTTGCGATGCTTATAATGGCGCTACTAGTTGCCTAGTTACTACCCCCACCGCTAGCAAAATATCTCCTACTAGCGGCTCTGAATTCCTCGGCTGGAGCACTAGCCCTGGTTCGCTAACACCAGAAGCTTCCGGCGGTGCAACTTATGGTATCTCAGAAAACACCGCTATGTATTCTGTCGTTTCCATCCCTACCACTACAATTACTATTAGTTTTATAAAAAATGATCCCTCCGGCGTCACGAACATTAGCGAAACCACCAAATCATGTACTTTAGTAGATGAAGAAGCTTCTTGTAATATCGTAATGCCAGATTTCGCCGTAGCCTCCGGCTACACAAAAGTGGGTTGGAACTCAAACAGCAACGCCGAAGTTGCAGAATATCTACCTGGTCAAGAAGTTAGCTTCCAAGCTAGTGCCACCTTCTATACTATTTCCAAAACCACCTTCACTGTATCCTTCATTAACCAGCACACAGATTACTTCACTACTTCTGCCAGTTCTGCTTCTTGCGATGCTTATAATGGTGCTACTAGTTGCCTAGTTACTACCCCCACCGCCACAGCTACCGCACTTGGACAAGCCAAAGAAGCTACCTTCCTTGGTTGGAGTGCCAGCAGCGAAGCTACCTCCGCTTCCTACTCGACAGGAGAACCCATGGCAATCACAAATGGCGCTCAGTTTTATTCAGTTGTAGACATACCACCTACATATTATAGCTACGAAGTTTACTTTATTAACCAAGATCCCACCGGCATCTCCCAAATCTCCCAATCCTCCACTACTTGCACTCTGCTAGAGAGCGAGACAGATTGTACTATTACCTTACCTACTATCACTGCAGCTCCCGGCTACGAAGCGCTCGGCTGGAGCAAAACCTCTTCTACCACTACAGCTACCTACTCCGCCGGTAGCACAGTCACTGTTTCCGAAAGCACCACATTCTACACAGTATCACGCACATCTCTCACCGCCACATTCACCAACCTACACCCAGAATATTTCAGCACCTCCACATCCTCAGCATCTTGCTATCTCTACAACGGCTCCACCAACGGCTGCGAAGTATCTACACCAGCCATCACCAAACTCACAAACGATCCGGACACTACCCTCCTCGGCTGGAACACCGATTCCACCACTCAATCCGGCATGGAGTCTGGCTCCTCTATTACTATCCATAGTAACACCACTTACTATTCAATCGCCAAAATCCCTACAGGCACCACATATTTTATGGGCTTTAGAAATATTATGCAAACAGCCTCCGGGGACCCTATAAGTTATTTCCCCACCACTGATAATTGTTTAAGCTATTCAGACGATTCAAATGCATATTGCGTAGAAATAGAAAAAAGTTGCACCGTATATACTTGGGACACATCTTGCATAATTAAAGCTCCAGATTTCAACACAGCATCCGGATGGGACGCATATGGTTATGACACTATATACCCCGGGGCCTTCTATAGTGATTCAGATAAAACTGCTGACTTTGTAGAATATCAAAAAAACATCACGGTCACAGCCAGCAACAACGGAAAAAGCTATTTCAATATAACTCAAAGTCACAACCCAATCACAGCCTCCTTCATAAACCAACACGCCCAATATAACATCGTTTCATCAGCCAGTAGCAGGTCTTGTCACACATATAATGGCAATAACTATTGCCCAACTGTAGCTCCAGACCTAGTACAACAAGGTAATAATTATAATATCACTAAGCTTGCGTGGTCTATTAGCCCCAGTAGGTACAACAATGAAACCCCTCCTCTAGGGGAGATTAATATTACAGATAACGCAACTTACTATTCAGGCGCATCCGGCATTCCATATACTATCACATTTAGTGAAAACGCTAATTTCGGAGGGATAAATGGGCAAAACAACATTATTGCTGATGCATTAAGTCTCTACCAAGCAGATTGTACTGTCACAGATTCTGGATGTTATCTCTCTATATCCGATGTGCCAAGAATCTATTCTACTGGCAATACTCCTGACGGGTTCTTTGATGGCTATGGTTTTGCCATCAACAATCTACTAGACTGCGATTTCATTGCCAACACTACCATCTATGCCAAAGTTTATAATTGGAATAATATACCAAGTTCATTCTCATCAACGAAAAAAATCTACCAACCAGGCAGTACGACCGAATATTATGCAGTAGATTTTGAAACTGGTCTCAATCAAAATTTAGTGCCCCAATATGGTGATTATATAGAAAGTATATTTAATAACGCCCCTCAACTCTTTGTTTTGCGTGGCAAAATGCGCTTCCTCACACCAGAAACTCTTGAACAATATCATCCAGAAATGCCAAATGCACTCATGATTACACTTGGAACTGGGCTTTATTCACCCATCGATGCTAGCCCGTCTGATAGCGATTCCTTCGACCCAATCACTAAATCAGCCCTCGTACATGAACTAGGCCATGCCATAGACTCAGCATGGCAAGACTTGTATAATAACAAAGGCCTCACACAGCAAGACCCAATTAAAACCCTATACTCCACTTATCTCGAACAATACAATGAATACATTGAAAATCATGGCTATTATATGGAAAACGATACAGTACCGCTAGATTCATACGCGTATAAAAATATCAAAGAATTTTTCGCCCAAGCCTTTACCGTATGGTTTGGCAACAAAAGCGGTTTCGAGATAGACAGTTCCTTTGGCTATATCACACCAGACATATCCGAAACCATAGATAGCTACCTTTGTAATGCCAAATACGATAAACTCCCGTACATCGATTCCGCCCCAGTTTGCAATGCCACCAACAATTAAGTAATATATTATATATGTATTCCAAAAAACCTAAAAAAATAGTCATCATATGTATACTGACAATTATAGCAATTAGCATTGTCTTTGCTCTAATTATCACATTAAACCACACTGAACCACCCACCCCACCAGAATTTGGTTTTTTCGAAATAGGGGAGCATACAATCATTATCCATCTCTCCAATGATTATTTATCCACTCACCAAAATACTACAAATGGCGAACTTCTATACTGCCTTAACGATGGGCCAAATGTTAACACATGCGACTGGCAAACCTCTGCAGAATTTCCTATAGAATACGATTATACTTACTATGTGTTTATTAAATCCGTAACTACCAACCTCATCTCCGAGCCAAAAACACTCAATTACCCCACCCCTGGCTATCGCAACGGACGCCCAATGGAAATCTGACTACAAATACTTAAATCATCAAAAAATGGTGAGACAAGTAGAAAAAACCTCACGCTAAAGCGCTCGATGCGAACCTACATTGCCAAAAAAATCCCTAAGGGGATTTTTAGTTTTGGTGAGCCCGGATGGAAGGGGGGGATCCCTCGCGCCGCTCGGGATGCGAACCACAAAAAAATGGTGAGCCCGGCTGGAATCGAACCAGCATCGCAGACTTAGAGGGTCTGGGTCCTATCCGTTGAACGACGAGCCCGCCAACACTCTATATTATACACTATTCTTCTGGTTTACGCAATTTATAATAGATAGATGGCGCAAATCTCACCCCAGCCAAAAGCTGCTGTGCAGTATTTTCCATCTTTACCAAGATTTTCGTGCCAAATATTTTCTTTAATCTTTTACTTCTAAAGTTAGATACCGACAATACTTTCTCACACTTAAAACCAGTTTTAGCAAAAATCTCTTCCACATATTTTGGATGGTAATTGTAAAATCCGTCTTTTGATATTTCTGTATAATTCGCAACTGTCCTATCAAACGGGTTCACCTTGCTCCGCCTAGTTATAAAACGTGCTATTTTGGGTAAAGTCCGTTTATTGGCTACTTCTATCACCGCCACACCACCCGGCTTCAACACGCGATATAGCTCCGCTATGGCTTTGTCCATATTCTTCAAATGATGTGTCACCCGCACCATCATTAGCCCATCTAGCTCATTATCCTTAAACGGCAATTTATATATATCGCCAGCTTTTGTTTCTACTTTGTCACCATATATTTCTTTTGCCTGCGCTAGCTCAGTCTTAGAATAGTCAAATATATATATTTTACGCGCTCTCTTCAAATATTCACCAGCCAAACGCCCGTACCCACCGCCAATATCAGCAAATTTCTCCATACGCTTTGGCAAAAGTTTACGTATAGCCATCCTATCTGCTTGATCTTCATATTCTCTGTCCGCATCTTCCCAAAAGATTTTTTTATAATCATAACCATTATAATCAGAAACAATTTTTTCACTCATACAGTCAATTATACCATAACATTACCAACTACCACTCAACTATATTACGCGCGAAATCTCTTCTAATGTTGTTTCGCCCCTCAGCACCGCAAGCACCCCTTTTTGTTCCAAAGTCAGCATGCCATTTTTGCGCGCCGTATCTTCTATGGCCTTGTTATTAATATCCGTAATATCTCCACGAATAAATGCTTGAATATCGTCTTTCACCACCAATTGTTCCATTATCACCGTGCGGCCTTTATAGCCAAATGGATCTTCACGAGTTACTACCGGATCATATAATAAAGGCCTTTCCAAATCAAAATCCGACAATATATCTTGGCTTACCCCTCTCAGCACTCTATGAATATACTCCCGCTCTGCCTCTGTAGCTGCCCGTGGTCTCTTATTGTTGGACAATTTACGTACCAATCTTTGTGCCATCACTAGCCGAATTGAGCTAGCAAATATCGGGTTTACGCCCATCAAATCTATCATTCTAGAAAACGCTGCCGGCGCAGTATTTGCATGAAAGCTAGATAACACCAAGTGCCCAGTAATAGATGCCTGTATTGCTGTTTTTGCCGTATCAGCATCACGAATCTCACCTACCATCACCACATCCGGGTCTAACCTAAGTACGCTGCGCAATCCTTCTGCAAACGATCCGCCCGCATTTGTGTTTATTGGTATCTGCGAAATCCCAGAAATACTATACTCTATTGGATCTTCCAGTGTAATAATTTTTCTGTCAGAAGTATTCAAGGCATTAAGCATAGAATACAGCGTAGTAGATTTACCAGAGCCAGTCGGCCCTACCATCAGCACCAGCCCTCTCGGGTGCGATATCACTTCATTTATTTCAGCTCTTTCCTCGCGCGACAACCCTAGTAAGTCCAGATTCAGCAAACTCTCATCAAAGTTAAAGAGCCTCAGTACCGCATCCTGCCCATACATTGTTGGTATAGTCTCCACGCGAATATTTAGTATGTGCGTAGAACCATCACGATGAATCTCTTTTTGCATGTGCCCAGACTGCGGCTTATTAGATGCCGTAGATACATTTGCCCGCGAAGACAATTCCCCCATAAATATCCTATATCTATCCCTACTAATATTCGCCACCGGATGCAAAATCCCATCCACCCTCATCCGTATTCTTATTTCATTTCTTAAATTCTCAATGTGTATATCTGATGCCCCTAGTTTATCGGCCTGGTCTATCAGGAAATCAAAAACTTTCTCAGTAGATACCGTGTCCAATGTTTGCGACACACTCGCAATAGTCTTAGAATCTCCATCACCGGCTATCTTTATGTCATCATAATGTATCACTTTTGGCGGGTCATACCTCAGCATAAATACTTTATATGCCGAATTAGATATTAGGAAAAAATCCACCCTCTCACCTTCATCAGTATACGCCTGGCGCATCCTTTCTATTACCGTTCGCGGAGTTTGGCTTGTTACCATAAACTGATAATGTTCTTCACCCCCACCACGTTGCAACGGTATCATATAATCTTTGTGCATTTCTTGCACAGTCAAAAGCCCTGGAGTCAGGGGCAACTCTTTTTCGAAATCGCGCGTATCTAAATAAGGTATACCCAATATTCGCGCGCGCTCCGCGGTCGCTCGCTCCTCATTATCACGCCTTTTTTGCTGGATTTCACTTTCATCCATGCTACCATTATACCACAAGCGTATTCACTTACCACAAAAAAGAGCCCCGTTTTCAGAGCTCTTTAGCGACCATTTTTTAGTCTAGGGTGCTTACGCTTATCGCTGTGTTTGTGATTATTATTGCGATTTTGCTTAGACACTACTTTCATTTTGAATTTTCTTGCCATATTTACATTATACCACATTTTGCACAAAATCCCAATATGCTGTTATAATATACTTATGGCTATTATTGAAATGTTTACCTGGTGGTATGTTCAAGGCTGGCAAGTTTTTATTGCCAAACTCCGCACCACTCTTAGCACTATTACCGATTTCTTTTCCATGAGTTCACTCCTGCGCACGCTTTTTAAGCCTTACCGTCAAATCTCTGCCGATACTGCCGCCACATCCGCCTCTTTAGAAACCAAATTTCACATGTTCTTAGACAGGCTCGTATCCCGATTTATTGGCTTTCTTTCTCGCCTAATTCTGCTTCTTACCGGCGCCCTAACCATTATTATTGGCGGTATTTGTAGCCTAGCACTTATTATTCTTTGGCCTATTATCCCACTACTTCCTATTATCGGCATCGTATTATCTATCATGGGATTTGCTGTATGAAAGATTCTTTCGACCCACACAACCCTCGCGTAACAAAAGCCCACCAAAAACGCATTTTTAACACTGCGCCAGTACTCGCCATCACTACTCTACTATTTATATCGCTATTATTTGGTGGCATCGCACTTTTGTTTTTCCGCTACTCCATAGGCTGGGCTCTTGTTGGTTTTTCGGCTCTACCCGCCATGCTACTATTTTGGATTAAAAACGCCCTTGCTACTATTCCTATCGGTAGTTCCGATAATTTTACCGACCTCCTCTCCGAAGACCTTCTTACCCTCCTTTCTCCCAATACCATACCCGCCGACCTCGCTCAAATTCTCCCCAAAACAAGAAGCGGAGCCTTCATTATGGTGCGATTTGGCTTGCCAGTACCATTTTTCACCGAAATCACCAACTTCCTTCCTACCACCACCGAGCCCATTTATGCTGCAGCCCACTGCATTCGCGAGCACACCAATTCCGAAGAAATCACCGGCGCCGTTCTCGCCGTAGCTACTATCTCTTGCTTGCCTAACTATGAACTTCTTTTAAAGCAGTTCCAGCTCACCATCGAAGATTTGTACCAAGGCATTACCTGGTTCAACTACCTCAACGGCATAGTCAAAGACGCTAAAAAACCAGTCCGTTCCGGCGGTATCGCTAGAGACTTTGCCTTTGGTTATACTCCCACATTACAAAAATTCGCCGTTAATTTGTCTGAGCGTTATGCCAACGCTCGCACCAAAGTTCCCCAAGCCGACCACACCAAAATCATCAACCAAATCATCGAAATATTCACCAAAGGTGGCCGCCAAAATGTCGCTCTTATCGGCGCCTACGGCAGCGGGCGTTCTACACTCGTAAATGCTCTAGCAGAAACGCTCATCAATGCCGACAGCAGCATCCCGCATTCACTCAAATACCGCCAAATCTACTCTCTCGATGCCCCCAGCCTTATTTCCGCCACCAAAGATGATAGCGACCTGCAAAACATCATGATTAGAATTTTCAACGAAACTTATTCCGCCAAAAACATCATCCTTTGCCTAGACAACGCACACCTCTTTTTCGAAGAAGGCCCTGGCTCCGTAGATATCGCCAATATACTAGTCCCCGTACTGGAAGCCGGCAATATTCGCATTATTCTTATCATGGACGACCAAAAATTCCTAGAAATCTCCGCCAAAAATTCCGCCCTCGCAAATTCCCTCAACAAAATCATCGTTACTCCTAGCAACCGCAAAGAAACCCTCAAAATCCTCATGGACCAAGTCCCACTTTTCGAATACCAAAAAAACGTCACCTATACCTATCCCTCACTTACAGAAGCTTACCGCCTCAGCGAGCAGTACATCCACGACATCGAAATGCCAGGCAAAGCCAAGCTCTTACTAGAATCCGCTGCTAGCTACGCCGAAGGCGGAATAGTCACCGCCCTCTCCGTCCAAACCGCCGTTGAAAAATCTTACGGCGTCAAAGTCAAAGTCGCTTCCGATGAAGCCGACCGTTCCAAATTACTCAATCTAGAATCCCTCATCCACGAACGCATGATAGACCAGTCCGAAGCCGTATCCGCCGTAGCCAACGCTCTGCGCCGCGCCGGCGCCGGAGTTAAGCATTCTGGCCGGCCCATCGGTACTTTCCTCTTTCTCGGCCCTACCGGCGTCGGCAAAACCGAGCTCGCCAAAACCCTTTCCGAGGTTTACTTCAATGGCGAAGACCATATCGTACGCCTAGACATGAACGAATTTGTCTCTTCTAGCGATGTCGCTCGCCTTATTAAAGATGGTGCCGAAGATGGCCTTAGCCTTACCGCCCAAATCTCCAAACAGCCATTTTCCGTAGTACTCTTAGACGAAATAGAAAAAGCCCATCCATCTGTACTCACTACCTTGCTCCAAGTTCTAGATGAAGGCATCCTCCGCGATGAAAAAAATCGCGAAATCAGCTTCCGCGATTGCATTATTATTGCCACCTCCAATGCTGGCGCCAACACTATTCGCGAAAAAATCATCTCCGGCGCTAAAATCGACGATTTTAAAGATGCCTTTATCGAAGAGCTTATCGCTAGTGGCGAATTCAAACCAGAATTCCTCAACCGTTTTGATGAAGTCTGTTTGTTTAAACCACTATCCAAGGAAGATTTAGTAGGTGTACTAGATTTAATTATTGCCTCCACCAACAAAACCCTCGAACCTCAAAAAATCTCCGTAGTAGTAGACCCCGCCGCCAAACAGCTCCTCATAGACAAAGGCTACGACCCCAAAATGGGTGCTCGCCCCATGCGCCGCATCGTACAAAAAACCGTGGAAAATATCGTTGCTGCCGCTATACTATCTGGCCACGCCACCCCCGGCTCCACCCTCCACATCACCCCACACGAAATTCAAATCAACTAGAAAAAGCGCCGCCATTACAGCAACGCTCTAATAATCAACTTTCTGACGCAGAGAAAATCCAAAAGGCTTCCCAGGACTCGTTATGCCCGGGTTTATAATACACTACCAACCAACCCAACTTCTCATATGCCGGCTCAATATCTAACCAATGATGGTCAAATATATACTGGGCAGTTACATCCTGTCCACCAATCCGCATTTCCTCAATAACTTTTTGCACTACTTCTTTCTGCTTAATAGTTATCGAATGTGCAAATCTTTCTGACAGTATCCTATTAAACACCGCATAAACCTCGCCCGGTATTTCAGACCCCAAATGTCTCTCTTGAGCCTCTTTTGGAGAAATAGGACCTACCGAAGTGGACTCTAAAATGTTCTCGCTCATATTCCACACCACCTTTCGTTATATTTTAGACTACAAGCGCCAAACCATATTATATATTACTTTTCTAATTTTGTCAAATAATCTGTCCCTGGTTAGCAAAATGTGTTATAATAATATACGGAAAGGTGGCCGAGTGGTTGAAGGCACTGGTCTTGAAAACCAGAGATGGAAACATCCGCAGGTTCGAATCCTGTCCTTTCCGCCAATATAAAAACAAACCCCTGAAGGGTTTCTTTTTATATTAATGCGAACATATATGGTTCGAGCCCAGGTTCGCACCGAGCGAAGCGAGGTTCTTCATCCTGTCCTTTCCGCCAAAATAAAAAGCCCCGAAAGGCTTATTATTTTTTTATTAAACTATAGTCTATTCTGCGTTAGTGTAGACGTTAGTCACATCATCCAAATCATCTATCGCACCCAGCAATTTCTCTAGTTTCTCTGCATTTTCACCTTCCACCGGCACATAGTTATTTGGCACATATTGTAGTTCTGCCGAAGTCACAGTAAGGCCACCGTCCACCAAAGCTTTCCGCACTTTCATCAGGTCCGATGCCGAAGTATATATTACTATACCTTCATCTTCCTCACTTGCATCTTCTGCACCCGCCTCTAGCGCCGCCATCAAAGCATCCTCTCCCTTATCGCTAACCTCTATCACACCTTTCCTAGCAAACTGGAACATCACGCTACCTGGGTCTGCCATCCGCCCACCAGACTTATCCAAAGTATGACGTACTTCCGGCATGGTGCGATTTTTATTGTCTGTAGCTACTTCTATCACTATACCCACTCCACCTGGCCCATAGGCCTCATATACTTCTTCTATCAACGCCGCCGCAGATTTATCCGCTGCCCGCGCTATTGCCCGCTCTATATTTGCTTTTGGCATATTTGCGTGTCGTGCTTTTTCTAGTACCATCGCTAGAGATGGGTTCATCGCTGGATCCGTACCAGCCCTCGCTGCAATCGCAATTTGGTTACCAATTTTTGTAAAAAGCGCTCCTCGCTTGGCATCAACCACGGCTTTTTGCCGCTTGGTAGTTGCCCATTTACTATGTCCAGACATATTTTCTCCAGTTATTATCCTCTTATCTATATTTTACCATTTTCACCACCAAAAATCCACCCTCTCACGCGCCATTGCTCCAGTACTATCTAATTGCCTTTATTTCCAAAGCTTTCTTCAATTATCGCGTTCTCTCTCTTTGCACCTTCCGTGGCCCCACCGTCTCCACCTACTTGCTCAGGACCTTTCTGCTCCGCCATTACCTGCTCAGTTGTCACCACCTGCTGCTCCACTGGCATTTGCTCAGTTACTACCTGCCCAGTATGCCCAGGCTGCGAAGCTGTCTGTGTCACAGCGCTAGCATGCTCCACCACCTTTTCTCCGGTCACCACCTGGCCAGTTGTATTCGCCTGCTCACCAGTCTCAGTCTGCTCTGCAGGTGCCTGCGCGGTTAGTACCTGTCCTCGCACTTCTTTTTCCATCATTTCTCTTCGCACCTTCTCCTCTATCTCGGCCCTCAGCTCCGCCTCAGATTTTGTCATAGACGGCGTAACAGCCCCAGCCACCGTCTCCGTTTCAATCACCTTCTTTTTATTAACCTTCGAAATAATCAGCGCCACAAGCGCAGTCACGCCAAAAGCCAACCCCGCCAAGCCCGCCAACTGAGATAATCTATCCACTTCTTCAAATTCCGGCTGGACAATCGTCACAATCGTACCAAAAACCCAGCAATACGCAACACACACTAGCGCAGTAATCTTCAGCGGCCTTACCATTTTTACCGTTTCCTTTATCGACATAACATTCGAAATCCAAAAACATGCCGACCCAGCATAAGCAAAAACCAACATGGCTATAGCCCACACCGTCATATGGTACTCATTATGCGTATACATCCTCCCTCTATATCCAATTTCTTCTATTTCTTCTATCCAGAAAAATGGTGTTATCTCCCATAGCAACAACATCGCGAGTAATGCCCATACTATATTCCCCACTAGACTCACCAAAGCAAACATCTGTATCGACCTACTGCCTTTTTCTATTCGAATAAAGTTATTTACCCCCACAAATAGCACTACCGCCGCTATCAAGAATGACCCTTGTATCTTGCCTATAGGCACACTCCAGCTCTGGGTCAATATCAATATTGCGCCCAACACCACCTCGGCTATCAGTATCCATACCGCAGTCCACAAAAATACTTTTCGTACCTTTTTTATTTTTTTCATTGTTAATTCGCTAAATAAACCTTGTTTTTCCATACGCCTATTATACCACAACCGTATTAAAAATCTGTTCTTATTCTCCGGTATTTTCTACGCACCCACCCCATCAGTAAGAACACTGCTATTACTATATACATCAAAAACACCCACACCTGCCCCGGCGTTATTTCCACCATAAAGCTTTTCATCCCGCCAAAAAATTCCACCACCGCAATATGAAACTCCAATATTTTTGTAGCTACAAAAGCCACCGCCACTTCCACACCCGGTATCCCCGCCAATACTCCAGTGGCAAAAGTTAGTCCCATAGCAATAGGTAGCGTAGGTAGTATCAGAAAATTCGCTACCACACTTATTAACGACATCGTACCATAGTAATATAGTATTATCGGCAAAGTCATTACTGTAGCCGCTATAGTAGTTAACACAATCTCCATCACAAACCCTGGTTTTTTATTCCCATACAAAAAATTCGTTAATTTCGGCCCTAGTATCATTATCCCTGCAAAGCTCGCAAACGATAGCAACCAGCCTAAGTTTATTATAAACATCGGTTCCACCACAAGCGTTACCGCCGCCACTAGTAAAATTATTCGCCATGGCGAAAATTCCCGCCCCACCGCCCACGCCAGTATAGCCAAGATAGTCATTATCCCTGCCCGCATTATAGATGGCGTCCACCCCACCATAGCCATAAAAAATATCACAAATAGTATTGAAAACAGTGCCCCTATAAAACGCGACATTTTGCCAAATATCCTTCGCGCTACCTCCACCAGTATAGCTAAGTGCGCGCCACTCGCCACCACTATGTGTACTAGCCCCACTGTCCGCAGATTATCATCCAACTCATCCGGTAGCCCTGCCTTCATTCCTAGTAGATACGAAAGTCCCAATTTTACCTGCGGCTCAGGCACTAGCGCCGTTATTCTTTCTGCAAACCAATTCCTGGTACTAAGCACCCAGTCGCCCGGCTCTGGTCGTGACCATTTCACTATTTCGGGCTTATACATATACCCCGCATAAGTCCCAAATCCTTCCGCTAGCTTACCACTCAATACTACCGTGTCCTCCCGCGCCAGCTCCTCATTTTTGTTTTCCGATACATACATTTTCCCACTTGTGGCATATTCTCCATTTTCACCAAATTTCAAATTCTTCAGCTTAAATTTTGTCGTATTTTCATCTGTTTCCGGGTCACCTTCTATCACCCCACTTACCACCACATTTTGCCCATAAAATTGCCCTATATATGCCTGGCCTTCTAGCTCCGTAGAACTCCTCACAAATGCTATCACCATGCCAGCTAGTAGCGCCACCACTACAAATATCATCCTCGGCCAAAAATACGCCAGCACCATCACCGCCACCGCAAATCCTATCCATATCGGCGAAGCAAAAAAGTTAATCCTCAGTGCCAGTGCCAGTATTGTGCCTACCACTATCCCTACGCACATCGCCACCACAAAATACGACTGGTGTATACTTTTCCCTAGCCACCTTAACATATCTTTTTTCTATCACACCAAAATTACATTTTCAACCCCAATACTCCCAATATTTCATAAAACTATTATGTTTCACCAAAATATGATATAATTATATAAACCTATGGGGCTCTACGATACTCATAAGGTTAACCTCCTGAGAGACAAATAATCTTATAGTTATTTGTCTCTCTAGTTATTTGCACCCGTAGCTCAGCTGGATAGAGCGTCAGTTTCCGGAACTGAAGGTCACACGTTCAAATCGTGCCGGGCGTACCATTTTTATTGTTTAATATATCGCCAACCACCAGCATAATTAGAACATCCATAATATATTTTTCCGTGCCGTCGTCGTTTTTCAAGAAAAATCCCTCTGTGACATCGCGGGCATACTTTTACT
>JAZNGO010000023.1:0-5570 GCA_045576515.1 Candidatus Nanosyncoccus sp.
CGTAGAACCAGGTTCTACACCAGTAGTGCCGGATACTGGGCTCTTTACGAGCGGAATCGGTGGCACCGAAGCCACTATACTTGGCATATCACTAATAGCCTTATTGGCTGTAGCAGCTATATATATATATATATATATATATAGGAAGCACAAACATGCTAGCTTTCTAGCACATATTAAAACAACCTTTAAATCTAAGAAACGTACCGCAGTGAGCTTGGTAATGCTCGCTTTTTTGGTATCTATTGGTACTATAGCAGGGCTACTTAAGCTAGGTGCAAATGCTATAGACGCAGAAGCAGATGAAGCCGAAGAAGCAGCAGAAGTCACAGATGGTGAGCTTACTATAGAGCTAGGGAGTGAGCCAGTATTTGCCTATGTAAAATCTACTGTTACTGTAACAGAAGATATGCCAACAGGCTATACTCTCAAAGCCTACTCAGCTAACCCAACACTCTCTGCAGATACCACAGACAAGACTATTAGCATGGTCACCATCCCGGAAGATGGCCTAGAAAATGCTGGTAGCCTAGCTACTTCACTCACAGACAACACTTGGGGACTAGCAGTAGAAGAGCCAACTTCCCAAGCAGATGAGATATACTTCTCTTTGCCACAAACTGCAGAAGAAGCTGTCACCATAGCTACTGTAGAAGACATGGAGGCAGAAGGTAGTGATACTGTTACTGTGTATTATGGCGTATATGTCACTCCTGATATGCCTTATGGTACTTACACTGGTGCTACGGTTAGCTACGAGGTAGAACCAATTTCTACTTCTGCTACAGTTATCTATGATGGTAATGGTAAATTCTACTTTGATGGTGACACCACTGCTACCACAAATGTAATGGAATATACTCCAGGTAATAATGAAATCAAATACTCTCACACACCCAATGTAAATGATGCCGGTGTACAAACAGAAGGCGAAATGTACCCACTAGATTCCAATGAAACTTTTGTTTATGAATTTAGCGGCGTAGGCAATGTATATGTAGATGTAGTAAAGACTGACCCAGATAATTATGGTTGCGGAACTAATGACCCTAATGATTACTTTAGCATTTGGGCAGGAGCTTATCCTAACAATACCGCTAAGGCCAACTGGGAAACTGCACTAAGCCTTAACGGTTCTAATGGTAAGAATGTATTTGATAGTAATGGCAAATATAACGGTGTTGGTATAAATGTGGAGGGCGATGCAGTGACTATAGCCTACACTACTAGCCCAGATAGAAGAGAGTATTGCACTTACTCTGGCTACGGTTACTATGCCAAAGTCATTGGTTACAATCCAAATATAGCTACAGCTGGTGAATATGAAAAACCATCTACAGATGGTGCTTATAGATTCCTAGGCTGGAGCACAGATAAAACTGCTACCACACCTACATATAAAACAGCAGACGACATAGCACGGTCATTGAGCTTGACTGCTGGTGAACCGGTCACGCTATATGCTATTAGTGAACCAGCTTATGTAATCTACTATGACGGTAACGGAGCTGACTCTGCTACTGGTATGAGTAGTGTTGAGCAATATACTACAGATCTTGAATCGGAAAGTAAGAGCGTAGACTTACTTGCATCTAACTTCACTCGTGAAGGCTATGGCTTTGCTGGCTGGAGCGAGGACAAGGACGCTGCTAGTAAGATAAATAACACTGGAAGTGATAAGCCTACTATTTATGGCCCGAACCAAACTATTACAGTAAACCCAACAACTTCTACCAAACTAAACCTTTATGCAGTATGGGTACCAGCAGAAACTAGTGTCACTATGCAAACCTTTAACCCAAATAGTGAACCATATGCTTCTAAACCAAACGGCACAGTAATAGCACTAAAAGACGAAAGAGATGAAGAAGCCTATGCTGTAGCCAAACTAGCAGATGGCAACTATTGGATGATAGAGAACTTAAGGCTAGACAATGAACCAGAGCTATCTGCTAATAATACCCACAACCCGAATTTGCCTCTCACTAACAACTACGAGGAACAGATTAAATCCAACAAACTATCCGCATCTTCTGATAGCTGGTGTAGCAGTTGGAGCACTGCAGAAGAGCAAATAGCTTGCTATGACCACTCCAATCTAAATACCAATAACGTAGCAAACACTGTCGCCTCTCCATCATTCAGCCAAGACTTCACCAGTAGCGCACATAGTAGCAACTTTGATGGCAACATCGCCTCCTACGGCAACTACTACAACTGGTACTCTGCTACAGCTGGCCAAGGTACCTATTCAGTAAGTTCCGGAAATGCAGCTGGAGATATCTGCCCAACTGGCTGGCAACTCCCATACGGTGGCAGTAGCACATCTACTGGCGGTGGCAACACTAAAGGTGGCTTCTATTACCTTAACCAGCAAATGGGTGGAGGCACATCGGCTACTGGCTCCAACAACTGGCGTTCATTCCCAAATAACTTCGTCTATTCCGGCGGCTGGTACGGTTCGTCAGCGGGCGGTCGTGGCAGCGACGGCAGCTATTGGTCGTCTACTGCCGGCAATAGTGTCAACGCTTACTACCTAAACTTAGACAGTGGCAGCGTCGACCCAGGCAGCAACGGCAATAAGGACCGCGGGTACTCAGTACGTTGCGTGGCGCCAGTCCAGTAGCGCTGTGTAAGGTTTTTACCTTTCCGAGCCCCGGGAACGCCCCCCACCATCTCTCGTAGAGAGTGGTGAGGGACACCCCAAATAGCGGCCCACCAGCCGCTATTTGGCTGTAGGGTGATGGCGGACCCTACGCGTCCTCCTCGCCATATCATATCAAATAAAAACTAAGCCCCTTTGGGGCTTATTTTTTATTTGGTGCGGGTACGGCGAGACTGCGCTCCCCGGGCCCCACTCCGCAGAAACTAAAAATAAGCGTAAACGCTTATTTTTACTTTCTCTGGTGCGGGTACGGCGAGTCGGACGCCGATCTTATCCTTGGGAAGGATACATAATAGCCGTTATACGATACCCGCTACTACCCCTATTATACCACATCTCTGTAAATTATGGTATAATTATTTTATGCAAGAGTTAGCCGCTAATCTAAAAAAAGCTATACAAGATTTGTACAATCTAGATTTTACCCCAGATTTTTCGCCTGCACCAGCCAATATTCCTGCGGACTATTCCTCCAACGCACCGCTCAAGTTAGCCAAGGAGCTACACAAGCCACCTATGGCTATAGCCGAGGAGCTTCAAAGTGCCCTCCAAAATGCCGAAGTCTCCGCACCGGGTTTTCTCAATTTTTATTTGCCAGATGAATATTTATCCACCAAAATTGCCGATTTTAGCACAAATTTCGCTCAAAATATATCATCAGACGAATATTCTGGCCAAGTTGTCATTTGCGAATTTAGCGACCCCAATCCTTTCAAGGTGTTGCATGTGGGCCATCTTTACACTAGCATAGTGGGCGATTCTATCGGCCGGCTATTTGAATACGCTGGCGCTAAGGTGGTTCGCGCAAATTTTGGTGGAGATGTAGGGCTGCATGTAGCTAAGACTCTTTACGTGCTAGCGCAAAAACATCTCACAGATTTCACTATCGAAGACATCGCCCAATGCTATGTAGAAGGCACCGCTGCCTACGAGGACGATCCCAACGCCCGCGCTTCTATCACCGAGCTCAATAAAAAAATCTACCACATCAATTCTGCAGATATTCACGATACCGACCTCGCCAAGCTCTACTGGCGCGGCAGGGAATTATCTTATGATTATTTCAAGGCCTTCTATGCTCAAATAGGTGTGCATTTCGACAAATACTACCCCGAATCTACCGTGGCCGAGCTAGGCCTCACCACTGTAAAAGAGCAGCTAAAAAACGGTGTCTACGAGCTAAGTGGTGGTGCGGTAATATTTAACGGCGAAAAATACGGCCTACATACTCGCGTGTTTATCAATAAAGAAGGCGTGCCTACCTACGAAACCAAAGACGTAGGCCTACTCTTTACCAAGTGGCAAGATTATCATTTTGACAAATCCGTAGTAATTACCGGCAGCGAGCAATTAGACTACATGAAAGTAGTGCTAAAGTCTGTAGAGCAATACGCGCCAGAGCTGGTAGCCAAAACTAGCCATCTTACCCACGGCCTGGTGAAGCTCCCAGGCAATGTGAAAATGTCCTCCAGAAAGGGTAATTTCCTCAAAGCCGTAGACGTGCTAAATATGGTACAGACCGAGCTAAAAAGCGCCTATGCGTCTTCCGATACCACCGTGGCCATGGCCGCCACCAAGTACGCATTTTTGCGCTACAAAATGGGAGGCAATATCGTGTTCGACCCTAAAGAATCTGTCAAAATGACCGGCAACTCCGGCCCATACCTGCTGTATTCTGCTGTTCGCGCCAAAAAAATCTTACAAAAAGCCTCTGCCGAGCCTAGGCCAGCCACCAAGTACGATGCACACGAGCGTAGCCTCGCCAAGAAACTCTTAGAGTATAAAAACATACTACAAGAAGCCGTCACCGAAATGGCGCCGCACAAAGTCGCCGGCTATCTGTACGAGCTAGCTCAAGAATTTTCCAGATTCTACGAACATTGTCCCGTGGCCGGTAGCGACAGGGAAGCAGAGCGCATCCCGCTAGTGCAAGCCTACCTCGCTACCATCACCCACGGGCTAGATATTTTAGGTATTAATATTCCGGAGGAAATGTAATGAAAAAAGCCAAGCTATTATGGATAGATTTAGAGATGACCGGCCTCGAGCCAGACAAGGACAAAATCCTAGAAGTCGCCGCCATCGCTACGGATATGCAACTCAACGAAATTGCCACCTACGAAGCCGTGGTAAAAGTAGACGAAAAGCTCATTAAATCCCGCATGGTAGGTGATTTCTGGGAAAAGAACAGCCAAACTCGCGATGCTCTCATTGCACAAAACGAAAACGGCAAACCAGTGGAAGAAGTAGAAAAAGAACTACTAGATTTTATCGACCAAAACTTTGGCAAAACTATCTACCTGGCTGGCAACTCTATTCATCAAGACCGCAAATTTATCGAACGCGAAATGCCCGAACTAGACAAAAAATTACACTACCGCATGTTAGACGTTTCCGCTTGGAAAATTTACTTTGAAAACGCCCTGGATAAAAAATTTGCCAAGCCGGAAAATCACCGTGCCTTGGATGATATTAATGGCAGTATAGAGGAGCTAAAATGGTATTTGACGTTTCTAAAATAAGCGGCATTGGCGAATTTACCGTCCAAAAAGAAAAAGACCGCGAACTTTATCTCAAAAACGGCCGCACTTTTCTGGTGCTGCATCGCAACACGATTGAAATTCGTTGCGACGAAAAACTTAGCGGTTTGCTAAAAGGGAAATACGAATCCGTTATGGAATCCCGCTATTTTGGCCGCGGTGGTATCGAAATCGTTCTTGCCGGCCAACTTTCAGAAATTGAACTGAACGATCTCGTCCGCCTTAGCTACAATCTCACCGTTTAAACTATTCTATCTTTTACTACAAAAAATCTCCCAACTCTAGATTGAGAGATTTTAGACAGATGACAAGCTATTATTTCTTTTCTTCTTTTATATCTTTCGTTTCTTTAGAGGCCTTCTTTG
>JAZNGO010000024.1:0-2435 GCA_045576515.1 Candidatus Nanosyncoccus sp.
GGGTTTCCTCCAGTTTTTTTTGAGGCCTTATCCTTCTTTTTCTTTCTTTTGTATTCTATCGACTTTTTTGTAGGTTGCTAATCCAGGTTGCTATCGTTTACGCAGCGGAGAGAGAAGCTAAGCGCGCTTCCTACTGTTTGGCCTGGTTCAAGCACGTAGGTACTTAGATATAAACGTACTGCACGGATTGGGTCTGAATCAGCATTATAGTTTGTCCACCAGAACCCATTTATGTCTTGACGATCTAGAAATCCTTCGTACCAGGTGTAATACCCAGATAACACCAGGGACACCGGGTAACTACGCGCGGAAGTGGAGCCGTAGGCGGAATTCGAAAGTTGATAAGCAGCTGTTAAAAGGGTAGCGAAGCTCTTTGGCGTTCCATTGTCGCCGCCGGAAGGCAAACGCCAACCGTATGGACAGAACGAGTTTGGCGCCTCGGCTGGATCGTCGTCACCACCAGTACCGTTGCCACCAGACTGAGCTGTAGCTGCGGCCCAGTTGTAGTAGGTGCCAATACTTTGAGTCTCCGTCTGGTTGTAGACAATCGCACATTCGTTCGGACTGGCCGTGCTGGTACATGTGGTTGTATCTGAAGTCCTCGTGCCTGCGGAACCGTTACCGTTGTAGCTATGAGCATTTAGTTTATTTGTGTCAATTTTACCAGTGGTATTGATAGTATCTGGTTTACAATCATTAGCGCCCGAAGTGCAGCTAGCAGTATCTATTACGTTCTTTGGTGTCCAGTGAAGGGTTCCATCAGAATCTTGCGTATAAGACCCGTTGCTAAACGCCGTACTTGGCACTTTAGTCAAGTTCGTATCATAACTATTAAACACACTAGTAGAAGATTGCGATAAGTCCATATTTTCACTCATCCAACAGTTACCATCAGCTAATTTACGAATACGATATTTACCCGTGGTTGTAGCAGAGTATGTATATCCTGTACTCTTACTGCCAGTTAGATGCCCGCCGCCACCACGCAGATCTTTTAGATAGACCTCTGGGACTTCAGATGTCGTTTTTGTTACAGTACCGGCACTATCACAAATCGTCTTTGTCATCTCTTGCATCGCCGAGATCGTATTCCAGGTCGCAGCATAGGTATAATCACCAGTATAGGTTTGGCCAAACTTCTTTAGATTTACTACTACCTTATATTTGCCAGCATAATTTGGAGGCAATTTACAGGTAACAGCTACTTGGTTATTTACGATAGAAAGTGTAGGGTTTGTACAAGCCTGGGAAGTATTCTGTGGGCCACCAGAAATCTGTACCTCAGCAGCACCAAGATCACTCATATTGGTAAACAGAGTTGTCTGTATAGTAACATTCCCCCAGTCACTAGCTGTCATATCTTCATACTTCTTGTTGCGAGTGTAAACAGCAGGTGTAAAACCAGTGATTTCACCTTGAGCACTCGGTGCGGCCTGCGCCACTGCCGAGTAGGCAATTGTATTAGAATACGCGCCAGACGCTGCAGATGCAGATGCGCGTACACCATAATATATATCAGCACTAGAGTATTCGCTATCCTGAACGCTTTCAGGGGTCCTAGTAACATCTACATTACCCGTATTCCTCTGTTGAATTAAATCTTCACTACCGACTGCTGGTACGGCGGCAAACTTATCATCATTTGGGACTGCACTATATATAGTGGTGTGATTTTCATTTTCCCAGATGTCTGGAATATCTTCTTCGGATGTCTTAGCGGTTTTACTTACTGCATAGCCCCAAGTACTATCTGTCAACGGGGCAAGGGAAGAGGCGGCAGAACCACCCACCGCATTAATTACTGCCCCATCCGTACGAGACAAATTACCATCTAGATATAGACCGTTTTTCAATTTATCTGCAGCAGATTTTTCACTACCAGAAGCATTATATGCCGACATGCCCAAATAAAGCTTGAAACCACTAGGAGCATTGGTAGCTGTTTTTACATTACTAAGAACTTCTGTCATTGTTGGCGTAGCCGTAGTTAAAAGCTCCATATTTACATCAGATGAGTGGATGTTAATAAAGTAGCCGTCTGCAGAATAACTATTATTAGAATCAGCAGCATCAGACGGCTGCTGAGGCGTCACAAGAGATGATGCAAAAAATGTCACCCAAAAAGCTACGAAAAAAACTGGAATAGCAGTTCTCGCAGCCTTCCAAAAAGCCGGGGTATCCTTGTAGCTACCAACAGCTTCCCATTCTTTCTTCTTAGAAGACAGATCTTTGCGCGAATGTAAGAATTCGCCAACCTTAATCTTCATTACACCTCCATTAATTATTTATTCTCCCAAGGAAAATATAAAAATATGACATTCCTAACAAATATTATTATACATAATCGGATTGGTTTATACAAGCAAAAAATCATATAATTTCACAAAATCAGCTAAAAACATTTTCCACAGCATTATTTGGATGTTGTAAAAAAT
>JAZNGO010000025.1:0-11958 GCA_045576515.1 Candidatus Nanosyncoccus sp.
AGATACTGGTGCTATAAGTAGTAATGGAGATACTAGTTCTTCTGCTAGTAGTATCATGCTACCAGCAATACTGCTCGTACTAGCAATAGGTAGTATAGTAGCAATACTTATACATAAGTATCACAAACAGAAAAAGGATAATACTACTAGAAAAGAGAAGCTAGTAGTAGCAACATCTAGTACTATAGCCATACTAGCAGCTACAGTATTAATAGGTAGCTTAGTGATACCAGCTACTAAAGCTGCTACAAATACTGATACTAATTCCATTTCTCCTACAGAAGACAAAATCACCATCACTATAGATAAGGCAGAAGCATTAGAATCTAGCACAGTAAGTACAGCGTATACTACAGTTACTACTACTCTTGGTTATGAAGTATTACTTGCCACATCTAATAGTACTGTAAATCTCTACCTAGATGGTGATACTACTAGTGAATACTATATATCACCAACAGAAAGTACAGAGTTGAGTACTAATACATGGGGATATAGTCTAGAAGAAGGTGAAGCCTACGAAGCAGTACCACTAGTAGACAATGCGGCACTCATTACTAAAGGTACCGATGTAGTAGAAAACGAAGAATTTAATATATACTATGGTGTAAAAGTAAGTGAGACCCTCCCAGCTGGCACTTATAAAGGTGAAATAGAATACATATTATCTGATACTGGTTTTCCGTATGCACTTAGAACCATGCAAGACATGACTTCTGAAATCTGTAACTCCGCTCCTACACCAAATGCATTCAAAACAGATGGTGTTACTATAGAAGACATTGTGCCTACCGCCACACTTACAGATATCAGAGACAACAAAACCTACACTATAGCCAAGCTAGCCGATGGTAAATGCTGGATGACGCAAAATTTAGACCTAGAGAAGGAAGATTTGTTAGCTGGAGTAACCCTAGATGCTACCAATACCGACCACCCAGCCACAGGTTTCGTGCTACCAGATTCACAAACTAGCGGCAATGAAAGCTGGGGCCCAAACAGTGAAACTGCAGTAGATACTGCCCATGTCTACGACATAGCTGGCAATGGTGAAACGTACCGAAATTGCCTAGAAACCTATCACGGATACTGCACCGAAGAAGGCGACATTATTCCTAGCGAAAGCCTGGGTAACCTATACAACTGGTACGCCGCTACAGCTGGTACAGGCACCTTTAATACTGGCAGTGAAGGCAGCAGTTACGAGGCTACTGGTTCCCTATGTCCAGCAGGCTGGAGGCTACCAAATAGTAGCAATAGTAGCGAACCCACAGACTATAGCAAACTATTCTATAAGTACGGCATCCTAGAAAGCGCTACTTCCAGCAGTTACAATAGTGATAAAATAAATAGCGCTTACGAAGCGCCATTCTCGCTAGTCAAATCTGGCGAATACAGAGACAATGGAATTTTTAGTATAGGGGGATCTGGGAACATTGCATCTTCACTAGCGATAAACAACGGAACAATAAGAAGCTTTAAATACGATGTTGACTATAACAATAATTCCTTTAACCCATGGTTTTATCAAAATGAGAAATATTGGGGACGCTCCATACGTTGCATAGCACAGTAGCTACACAAAATCAGCACAAATTCACATCATTACGGGCGCCTCCGCGCCCGTAATTTTGCCCCTACCTCCACTGCAGTTTCTAGAGCTTCTACTCCCTATTTATTCTCAGCATGTGAAATCTCCCATATAATTTTAACAACGCCACGGTTTGAGAGCCCGGAAGGTTCCGGGGCGAAAACCGCCTGGTGTTGTAAAAAATATCTTGGCGAGATTTCATCGCTGAGAGGAAATAAGGGAGTAGGAACTCCCCAAAACAGTATTTAGGAGCTTGATTTTATTAAAGCAGCAAATTATGTTATAATATAGATATATGCTAGTGTCCGACTACAATTACGATTTACCAGAGGAGCGCATCGCCAAGTATCCACCTGCGGAGCGTGGCTCTACTAGGTTGCTTGTGCTTAGCCGCACTACCGGCGAAATAATAGATAGCTATTATAGAAATTTGGATGAATATTTAAACCCTGGCGATGTCTTAATTTTGAACGACACCCGCGTCATGCAGTCACGCCTATTTTGCCAGCTGCCAGACGGTCGCCCGCGCGAGCTAGTAGTATTAGAAAAACATGGCGACGAACCTCAGCGAGTAATGTACCGCGGTAAGCTCCATGAAGGTGATAAATTACGAGTAATCTGTAAGATGCTTGGCGATAATGCTTTCGAGGAGCATGTTTGCCGACGTGGCAAACGCGGAGCGACTGAGCCCCGCAACGGCGGGCGCGAAGGAGCGTTCCGAGAAAGCGTTATGCCGAGCATCACAATCAGCAAGATTCTCGGCAATGGCATCGCCGAAGTCTCATCTGCCACTCCGCTCGCAGAGCTCGCGGAACAATACGGTACCGTTCCCTTGCCACCATATCTCCACCGTGACGCGGAAGAAAGCGACAAGCGGCGCTACCAAACTGTATGGGCCAAAAACATGGGCTCTGCCGCCGCGCCTACTGCTAGTCTCAACATGACCGAAGATTTGCTAGAGAAATTGCGTCAGAAAGGTGTAATTATCAAGTATCTTACCTTGCACGTAGGCCTCGGTACATTCCTTCCTATCCGTACAGACGAAGTAGAAGGCCACAAAATGCACTCCGAATGGTTTCATATCCCGGAAGATACGATTGCAGAAATTATGCGAGTGAAGCAGGTATCGGCGGGTGGCGGAGTTGGGGGGACCCCCGCCGCGCGCAGGCGCACTGCGCCGAGGACGGTGGGGGAATCTACGACGACAGGACCCGCCCAAAATGCACACCCGCGCGTGATTGCCCTAGGTACTACCGTAGCTCGCACTCTAGAGTATTACGGTAAAACCGGCAAAACCGAAGGCGAAGACGACATCTTCATCTATCCTGGCTTCGAGTTCCAAGTAATAGACGCATTACTTACCAACTTCCACGCGCCCAATTCTACTGTACTGATGCTTGCCAGCGCCTTCGCCGGCTGGCCTCATCTCAAAAACGCTTACGACCATGCCATCGCCGAGAAATACAATTTCCTAAGCTACGGAGACTCAATGCTGATATGCTAGTAATGCAATGTAAAAAGCAACCAGAAATAGTGCTTAGAGGAGCTTCCGCAGCGCCACGAGCGAGGGATGAGGGGCGCGAAGCCCGTAACGACGGGCCTGAGCGACCCCGTCTCCGAAAAGCACTATTTTGGTTGCGACGGGAGGACGAATGCTAAAATTCGACATAGAAAAACGCGCCGGGCTGGCTCGCGTCGGTACTATTCATACGCCCCATGGCGATATTCATACGCCAGCTTTTGTCGGCGCCGCTACGCGTGCTACGGTAAAAGCTCTCACTATGCGGCAGATGCGCGACCTCGGCAGCCAGGCTATACTCGCTAATACCTATCATTTGGTTCTCCGTCCCGGCACAGAACTTATCAAAGAAGCCGGCGGGCTGGCGGAATTTTGTAGCTGGCACGGCCCTACTTTTACCGACTCCGGTGGCTTCCAAATTTTTAGTCTGCCAAATGTAAAAATTTCCGAAAACGGCGTTAAATTCAAGTCGCACATAGATGGCGCTATGCTAGAAATGACGCCAGAGTCTAGTATGCAGGCACAGTGGGCTATTGGTGCGGATATCCACATGGCTTTTGACCACCTCGCTAAGTCCGAGAGTCGCAAAGACATGGAAGAAGCCATGCATCGCACCCATGCCTGGCTAGACCGCTGCGTAGCAGAACATCAGCGAATCAAAGAAAGTGTTGCATTTGCGGGTGGCGGAACCGGGGGGACCGCCGCCGCGCGCAGGCTCACCGCGCCGAGGACGGTGGAGGAATCTGCGACGACAGGACCCGCCCCAGAACAATATTTATTCGCGGTAGTTCAGGGCGGCACGTTTAACGACCTCCGCGCAGAGTCGGCCAGGTACTGCGCTAGCAAAGCCGTAGATGGCTTTGGCATAGGCGGAGTATTCACAGCCGATGGTATGGCCGAAATGCTCCAAACCGTAAATAGTATTTTGCCTGAAGATAAGCCTCGTCATCTGCTCGGCATGGGTCAAGAACCTATAGACTTATTTGATGGTGCCGAGTTTGGCTGCGATACTTTTGACTGCGTAGGCCCTACTCGCATGGCGCGCAATGGTTCATTGTATACTTATGGTGGTCGCATCAACATTAAGAACGCTAAATACAAACACGATTTTACCCCACTCATGTCAGAATGCGACTGTGAATGTTGTAAAAATTACACGCGCGCCTATCTCCACCATCTTTTCAAAACCGACGAAATCACTGCCAAAGTCTTAGCTAGTATTCACAACGAACACTTTGTAGTTCACACCGTAGACCGCATCCGCGAATCTCTCCTAGATGACACCTTCGCCGAATATAAAAATACCTTCCTCTCCCGCTACTACGGCAAAGCTTTATAAACTTTACCAAACTTTATAAAGTTTTATGAGCCTAAGCATAGCGCATGAAAAAGGGAGCTTGTAAAAGCTCCCTTTGAGAAATCTGATTAGAGTTGAGTATTAAAGAGATTTCTCAGCTGATTAACTAGGTCCTCTGAACTAGCGTTTATCAGAGAGGCCTCATTAATATTACTGAGTCTCTTTAGTTCTCTTGTGGCTCTAGAACCATCATTTAGGTTATAGCCAATAGTATACACCGGTACTTTCAGCCCACCAACTATCGGCGCTACGCGGTCCAGATTGTATCCGCGATTTTGGTCGCCGTCCGACAGCACAAATAGCATCAGTTTGGCATTGGGTACTTCGGCCTGCTTGTCCAACATCATCTTTAGCGCCACCAGCACTGCATTGTAGGTAGCGGTGCTACCTTCAATGTCCAAAGCCTTTACCGCGCCAGAGAAATACGCTCGATGCTCTTCATCGAAATTTGCAATCGGCAAATCAATATGTACTTGGTCTGCAAAAGACACCAGTCCAATATAATTGTCCGAGCCAATATAAGATGAAGTCGCCAGCAAGGCATTTTTCATAGCAGCAATAGGCTCACCAGCCATGCTACCAGACACGTCAGCTACAAACACAGCAATTATCGGCTGACCGCCGTTTTTATTTGTCTTCCAGATTTTCTGTGCAGACAAATATCCCAGGCCATCCAGCCCGGTAGATTGTTCCTTGTAGTCATCGTGCAGATTAAAGCCTTTTTGCGTTGCTAATTTCTGCGACTCATCGGTGAGACAATAGTCTACAAACATCTTTGCTACTTCTTGCCTTTCGTTCGCTACATATCCAAAAGTATATATCGGATGGTCATGGCGTATGCCTACCGGAGTGTATACATAGTCCTGCAGTTCCGGCGTATTAATGTAAGCCTGTTCCTCCATTACCATAGCCTTTATCAGGCCTTTGGCGGCAGAATTCTGTAGCTCCGAAGTGGTGTATGCCACCGGCGGAGAAGTTTTCTGGTATTCCAGCAATTTCTCCTGCGCTGTTTGTGACAGCGGGTTGTCGTGGTCAAAAGCATACAGCATCGATGTTAAAATATTCAGTCCGGTGCTCGAAGTATATGGGTTGGTGTAGGCAAAAGTCAGATCGCCGTTTATCGCCGCTCCCAGTACCTTATCCACAGACACTTTTTTATACTTTTCGATGTACTCGTCATAAGTTCCTTTTTGCATTAGTATTCCGGCGGTGTTCCCAGCAATTCTATCGGAAAGTTTTACTACTTCCACGCCAGAAGCACTGAGCATTTCGCCCCAGGCCCAAGAACTCGGCGCATATACATCGGGCTTATAATCGCCTTCTGTCATATAGGTGAGCACTTCGCCTGAAGTGATTTTGCGAATCGATACACTCACGCTCTTACCGCCATAGGTAAAGCCAGCATTATTAAAATTCTTGGCTACTAAGGTCATCCAGTCATCCGGAGCCTTATCTTTACTCATTTCGGTGGCCGCCGCTATCTCAATATTTATCTTTCCCTCGCCTTTTACAACTATCGGAAAAGTACTGATATTGGCGAGCGCCGAGTTGGTAGTGACCTCATCGTAGATGTCTAGCTTCAGCTCGCGGGTATCAGCGGACAGCTCTTTGTTAAAAGCGTTTAGTTCTGTTATCGCCTCATCGTAGGCGTATACCTTTTCTTCGCCAGTGGTGTAGTTGCCACAGCCGGTCAATACGGCGGTTACAAGTACTATCGCCATCAGCATGGATAAAATTTTTTTCATAATATTAGTTCCCCCTTTTTGTTAATATTTTGTTCCATAATTTTTATCCAAGCGTCCAAATCGCTACGGTCGCGCACTCCCTTTCGGTTGTATTCGTTGATATACGACACCGACTTATTTAAGAGTTCATTTGCAGCCTCCAGCTCTTCGGCATTCGCCTGAATCGCTTGATATGCAACTTGCTCACCGTATTCGTTGAGCGGTTGGCCGTTGTATTCTACCAGTAGACAACAATTAATGATATCGCGGAAGTTTGCGCACATACGTTCCTCGACATTATCCAGTACCGTAGGCACATCTTTTAGATACAGAGCATCATTGGCCTCAATCAGCCTTTTTAGTTGCTCTTGGTATCTATCTATTTCCGCCTTTTGTTCTAAACAAACTCTTGTTATCTCTCGCAGATTTTCATTTCGACTTCTTAACTGATATAAGCGCGCCCCAACTTTTTCTGGGTTCAACGCATCCGCCTCGTATTCAGCAATATCCTCCTTGTCACTATCATTTTTGGCCTGCAAAAGTTTGCGCGCGCGTCCCTGCTCAAGCCGAAGCTTGATCTGTGGTACATATCCTAGCCCAAACAATATTCCTCCAATACCGATAGCTACCCCGGCAGTCGCTGTTAAAAACGAAACCATGTGAATACCAAGTGCTATTATCATTGCCGATTCAAAGGCTAACCCAGCAGCAATCCCGAGGGCGCCCAGTACGACAAAAATAGCACCGAGTATCTTTGACCATTTCAATATTCTCAACTCCTTTCAAATTTTTAAAGTGCCAGCTTGTTGGTATATATGCTATAGCATATAATACAGATAAATATCCTTCCAACAAGACTTGTAGGGGTACTATCCCTATCTTACTATATTATATCAAAAATATATTAAAAAGTCAAGTCTTACCCCTGTTATAACAACCATTTTTACTTTATTTCAGCAATATGCCCACACCCCGCCATCGGCGGTGTCTTTTATGTTAATTCCCTGCGCCGAAAGCTTATCGCGTAGCTCATCCGACTTAGCGTAATCTTTGGTAGCACGAGCCTCATCCCGCTCTCGTATCATCGCATATTGTTCAGCAGATATATCCGGCGTATCTGCTATGAGCCTTAGCCCAAATAGCTCATCTATTTTATGCCAATCTGCCATGCTTATAGTGGAATTATCTATTATTGCAAAAGCCTCAGCAGAATTAAGATTGTTGTTTACTGCCTCCAGTATTCGCTGGTACGCACTCTTATCGCCTGTAGTCTCCTGCTGATAGCACATAGCTATGTGGGCCCGCCAGTTGTTCCTGCGATTTTTGGCGGCCTCTAGGCTATCAAAGGTAAAATTCCGTGTGCCCTGATAGTGTCCAGAAAGTAGCCACATTTTGTAGTCCATCGCGGAGAAACCTTTCTCGGCTAAGTCATCTAACGTGTAGGTATTGCCTAAAGACTTCGATATTTTCTGCCCATCTACTGTAATAAAATCACAGTGTAGCCAATACCGTGCCAAAGGTTTACCGGTCATGGCATAAGTTTGTGCTATTTCATTGGTATGATGCACTGGTATATGGTCTATGCCACCCGTGTGTATATCTATCGGCTCACCCAATGTTTCATGTATAATAGTGGAGCATTCTAGGTGCCAGCCTGGGTAGCCCGGCCGTCCCAAGTAATCCCACCGCATCGCATGCTTTTCGCCTGGCTGAATAAATTTCCATACCGCAAAGTCTGACACATTACGCTTTTCGGTGTTAAAGCCAACTCTAGCCCCAGCCTGCAGCCCAGCTAAGTCTAGCCGCGCAAAGTCTGCATACCCTGGGAATTTAGCCGTATCAAAATACACGCCATCACGGGTTTCGTAAGTATAGCCTTCGGCTGTCATTTTATCTACTGCGTGCTCATCCGCATCTATATATTCTGTAGCTCTAGCCACCACATCTGCCGGCAAAAATTCCATCTTTGCGTAATTATCTAGGTAAATATTAGTATAAAAATCCGCAATTTCGTATACACTTTTGCCTTCGCGCGCTGCGCCCTTTTCTAGCTTATCTTCGCCTTCATCCCCATCCGACACTAGGTGGCCTACATCTGTTACATTTAATACTCGCTTCACGTTATAATTATTTGCTTTTAAAGTGCGCACTAGCAAGTCCCAGTAGGTGTACGCCGCATAGTTGCCAATATGCGGGAAATTATATACTGTTGGCCCACAAGTGTAGATTTTTACCACTTCACCTAGTGGCTTAAAATCTTCAATTTTACGTGTAGCTGTGTTATATAGCTTGAGCATTTATTATTTCCTCCAATATTTCTCCTAGTTTTGTGTATTTTTCACGGGATATCATGTGTCGGTCATTTGTCTCTACCGCCTTTATGTACTTTGAATTATTCTTGCATAGCCCTGGAATATTATATGGTGCAATCAACTGGTCTGCACTGCCGTATATCAGCGTAGTAGGGATTGTAATGTTCGCCAAAGTCTCGTAATTTTTCCTATCCATTACGATATTGTCTATTGAAGCACTAAACATTTTACTTTCTAGAATGCCTTGATTACCTACGTTCTTTGCCACGGCCCAGCGGAACGCTTCAAGAGCGGCTGTAAAATCTGGGCTGTCCAAATCACCCTTTGTATAGATTGGTGGCGAAAGTAATATTAGTGCCTTGACTTCTTTTGGATAGGTAGTAGCATAGCGCGCCGCAATAAATGTCCCCATCGAATGCCCTACAAGTACCAGTGGAGTAGTAAGACTCAATTCTTCTATCGCATTGTGAAGGGCTTCCATCTGCTCGCCATAAGTATAGTTTAGCTCATCATCAGTATAAGATTTTCCAGCACCCAGTAAGTCAAACGCTACAAACCTTACCGCCTCAAGCGAATTTACACTTTCTAAATATTTTATTGCATCATTAAAGCACACTGAATCTGCCGCTAACCCATGAATAAATACTACGGTAAGCTTCGGCTCACCCGTTTTGCAATAATCATGCGTTTTGGCTAGTATTAGATTAGCTTTCGGCACTTTGCACTCCTTCTAGCAGCTCGGGTACTATTTTTACCAAATCACGTACCACCTCCTCGTAGGTAGTGTCGTAAGTACGAAACCCTGCCGCTTGCGGATGCCCACCACCGCCAAAATACCCAGCCACACTTTCGGCAATAGGCGCATCGTACGCGGCGCGGATTTTACCAGTTACCTTGCCATCCGGGTAAGTCTTTATGGCTACAGCCACCTTTACACCCTCTACTAGGCGCATTTCTTCTAGTATTAGTACATTAGGATTGTATTCGTCGGAATATTCGCGAATATCATCCCACGGAATGTGTACAGTAGCTAGTTCCCCATCCAACGAGTATTCTATCCGCTGAATCAAATCTGCCTTGTAGGCCAGTATTCGTGGAGATTTCTTCATAAACTCGCGCCTTCGCTCTTCTAGTTCTGCAATCTTGGCGCCTAGCCTAGTTAGCTCAGCTGCTATTTCAAAAGTTTCATCTGTTACAGAAGAGCTAGTTAGCCCCAAAGTATCGGACAATATGCCCTGGAATAAAGCTTCTGCTGCAGGTGTAGGTATAGCCATATTCTGTTGCTTTGCTATGCGATATATTAGTTCCGCGCAAGCTGGACGTACCTCTATGATGCTTTCGTGCGGGAACTCTATATCATCCGGAGTTTCGTGGTGGTCTATTACTAGTACTGGCGCATTGTAAAGCCTATTGCGTATCGCGGAATCATCAAGTAGTTTAGATAGTAATACCTCGGCAGCGGTATCCACCACTATATAGCCATCTGCCTTGTAGTCAAACTCATTAGTTACTCTAGACCAGTCACTAAAATATCTCAAGTATTTTGGCACATCCACTGGGCAGTACAGCGATACCTCTTTATCCTCCAGTAGATAATCTAGCCCAATAGCACTCCCCAGTGAATCTCCATCTGGATTTTCTGCCTGTATTATACAAAGTGATTTTTTATCTTTTATAAACTCAGTAAATTTATCATACATATATACTATTATAGCACGCCCAGTTCGTGATATAATATGTCTATGGATAAAAACTTCCGTGTTAGAGTGATTTGCGGGTTCAGTTTATTCTTTATCTCGCTTATTGGGATGTATACCTTTGGCGGGGTTCCCTTCAAAATAATTTACACTCTTTTTGCCATTGTATCTGGCATAGAGCTTCTCAGCTTCTTTAAAAAAACCGCACATTTCAAAAATGTCATCCTAGCTATTGTCGAGATGATGTTTCTTATATATGGCACTATATTCATGATACAAGTTGGGCCTACGGAAATTTGGTATATTATTTTTGGCGTTTGTGGGTACGATATTATGGCATATCTTTGCGGAAAAGCACTAGGCGGCAAGATTTTTAAAAAATCTCGTCCTTTCCCGCGTATCTCCAAAAACAAAACATGGGAAGGCACTATTCTAGGCCTTGTCACAGCCACTGGTGCACTAGCTATCCTTATTACTGTACTAGGCCGTGGAGACTATATTTATTTGCTCTGTAGTCCGCTTGCACTAATTGGTGATTTGCTCGAAAGCTATCTCAAGCGCCAGTTCCGTGTCAAAGATTCCAATGAAATTCTTATCAAAAACAAGTTTTTCGAAAAACTAGAGCTAGTAGTGGGTGGCACAGAAGGCCATGGCGGCTACCTAGACCGCATGGATTCCACGGCTTTTGCTGCTACCGTATTACTGGTTATATCGTTTTTCTTTTAGAACTTGTGCCAACCTTTTGCTATATAGTTTATGCCAGACACTACAGTTAGTGCTACGGCTATGTATAACGTAATATTTCCTACAATAGCCAACCACTCTACATTTACAATTATATTTAGTAGAATTATTATTAGTGCAATCATCTGGAAAGTGGTTTTTAGTTTCCCTAGGAAAGATGCCGCTACGGTAATACCTTTTCGCGCCAGCATCATTCGCATACCGTCTACTGCAAAATCTCGCACTAATATCACCGCAAACACCCACACCGGCACTATGTTCATTACGGTCAAGGCCAAAAAAGCTAGGTTTACTAGCATTTTATCCGCCAGTGGATCCAAAAACGCGCCCAGGTCTGTGACCATGTTTTGGCTTCTTGCCCATTTCCCATCCATTTTGTCCGTTACGGCGCCCAGCACAAATAGCACTAATGCTACTACCCTAGCCCACGTATTCGGTATAAACATGAATATAAAAAACACTACAGCTAGCACGATCCTTGCTATGGTCAGCCAAGTTGGTCCGTTTATTTTTGGAGTTGATTTACTCATACTATATCTCTACGATGTTCTACCTTATACGAACGAATCTTGGCAAACTTGGCCGCAAGTACATCCGTAGACCATTTATCGCCCAGCATCACCGTCTCAGACGGTTTAAATCCATACTCTTGCATAGCTTCCGTGAGTTTGGTGCTCATAGGCTTTTTAGCCCACCACACGCATGGCACATCTATAGGCTCGCAAAACTTTTGCATCATTTTTTTGCGTCCGTTGTTGGATATTATTACTATCTTTATACCAGCCTTACGACATTCTTTTATCCAGTGCGCCAGCTCGTCTGCTGGCTCTTTTTCAGAATGTAGCCGTAGTGTATTGTCTAGGTCGCAAAGTAGTAGCTTCACACCGTCTTTCTTTAATATTTTTGGCGTCACATCTTCAAATTTTTCAAATTTTTTGTCTGCGCTAAAAACACTCATATGTTTATTTTAACACAAATAAGGTATAATATATAACATGCCTTTAGATTTTGTAT
>JAZNGO010000026.1:0-24783 GCA_045576515.1 Candidatus Nanosyncoccus sp.
CCCCCACAGCCGCCAATGCACCAGCCACTACAGCAATTACAGCCAGACATCCAGCAGATTTACCCTTCATTTCTCTCACCTCCTTATATAATGTACAATTGTGTCACCTCTATATTATATCACATTTATTGACTGAATATAAAAATATAGTATTATTTATATTAGCTTCAAAAGCTTCATTGAGATATATATCTAGCACATTAAGGAGGTGATTCAGTTGTCAAAGAAAGACGCTACTATTGAGGCACCTTGTCAGTATTATACGGGTTTTGCAATAGTATTTTTATACCTTGCTTTTGCGCAGTTCACCTATAAACATAATCTATTTTCATCTATTGGCGATGTGGTGTCCTGCTTCGCGAATATAATCGTGATTTTTGCCACATATCTTGAGTGCCGCAAAGGCGGAAGCAAAAAGACAGTATCAGTAAAAATAAAGTATGTATCTATATTGATTTGATTTGCGGCCTTATCTTTGCTATTGTCGGATCTTCCAGCTAATTAAGGCCGCCCACGCCGAGCGGCTTTTTCTAGTGCAGGCCTTGACAGAAATAACCATGTGTGATATAATAATAATATACCCTCGTATATCAGCCGGGGGCAGGAAGCTAATACTTTGTTCTTTAAGGAGGAGAAGACATGTCTAAAAAGTCCGTTTCCTGCGTAATGATTTGTTACGCTGCGCTTTCAGCATTGTTTCTATTTGTCCTGGTGATAGACATAAAATACCAAGACAGCAATTTGATGCTAGTAATACCAGATGCAGCATGCTTAGTCTGCGGTCTATTGTCTATGGTCACAGCGTTTTATACGTATCGCATCATGCGCAAGAAAGAAAGCGACTTTCGCACTCGCACGCTGTCATGGATTAGGTTGCACCTAGTGCAGACTGCGTGCATAGTCATAGAGATTTTGGCAATTGGCGCAAAAAGTATCTATGAGATTGTTGCCCACTAGCCGCCCACGCCGGGCGGCCTTTTCCTGCTATTGATTATTTCGCCAAAGTGTGCTATAATGAAAGTAGTTGCCAAAGACAGTGGCGACACTAGCACTAGTGTTTAATAATGCCACCGAGGAAATATTCTTGTAATTTGTTTGGTGACGCTGCTTAACAATTAGCTAACCAAATATCAAAAATAACCAAAGGAACTTTTTATGGCAATTTCAAAAGATAAAAAGACTACATTGGTTGCTGATCTTACCGAGCTTCTTTCCAACTCCAAAATGGTGGTCTACGCCAAGTACGAAGGCCTCACCGTGGCAGAGTTGCAAGAGCTCCGCAAAATGGCTCGTGAAGCAAATGTCAAAATCAAGGTCGTGAAGAATCGTCTAGTCAAGGTAGCGATGCAAGAAATTGCAGCCTACAAAGACACCGATGCTTCTGGTCTTACTGGCCAATTGCTTTACGCGCTTGGCACTGATGAAGATTTCGATGCGGCAAAAGTTCTCACGAAATTCGCGAAAACTCACGCCAAAATGGAACTTATCGGTGGTTTCAACGGCGAAGGTGCTGCTCTTTCTAAAGAAGAGGTTACCACGCTCGGCTCTCTACCTACCAAAAACGAACTTATCGCTCAGGTGGTGGATACATTATTGTCTGGTATCAACGGCATAGTGTCTGGGCTTGAAAACAAGCCAGAAACTGTAGCTGCCAAGCCGGCCGAAGAGCCCAAAGCAGAGGAAGCTCCAGCCGAGGAGTCTAAAGTAGAAGAAACTCCTGCCGAGGAAACCAAAGCAGAAGACAAACCAGCCGATAAAGAAGCAACTAATTAATATTAATCACTAATTTTGAATTCGAGGCACGCGCCTGTTTTCAAAAATATAATCAAATAGCAACTTGAGAAGTGAATAAATGTAGTAAATAATGCAACAATGCTACAAAGAAATCCATTCCTCAAGTTCTGAAAGGAAAAATATGGCTACAGATATCAAAAAGTTGGCCGAAGAGCTAGTCAATATGACCGTGCTCGAGGTTAACGAACTAAAAACTTTACTCAAAGATGAGTATGGCATCGAACCAGTGGCAGCCGTAGCGGCTGTAGCAGCTGGTGGTGCTGATGCTGGCGCTGACGAAGGCAAGTCTGAATACGATGTTGTCCTCAAGGATGCTGGTTCTCAAAAGATTGCAGTCATCAAGGCTGTAAAAGAGGCTACTGGCCTCGGTCTTGGCGAAGCCAAGGCTATTGTAGACGGTGCTCCTGCTACCGTCAAAGAAAAAGTTGCCAAGGCCGA
This sequence comes from Candidatus Nanosyncoccus sp., assembly GCA_045576515.1. Lineage (GTDB taxonomy): Bacteria > Patescibacteriota > Saccharimonadia > Saccharimonadales > Saccharimonadaceae > Nanosyncoccus. Next base: position 2,233 of record JAZNGO010000026.1, read on the forward strand.
TGCCGAAGCAATGAAAAAAGCTCTCGAAGAAGCTGGCGCGACTGTAGAGCTCGCGTAATTTATCGCTCGGTTAGCTAATTTGTTTACAAAAATCACTCCTTATGGGGTGATTTTTGGTTGAATATGATATTATATTATTATAATGTTCGAGGTATATCTGTGCCAAAAAAATCTAAGTGAAGACATAATTCGTAAAATTTTTACCGAAGCATTCAAATTCGTTAGGCAAACCGAATCTATTACACTCCTAGCATCTATTAACGATGCCACTATTAAGTTTTATCTAAGATTTCCTCAAAAATATACGTGTAAGATTCCTTCTATGTTGCCAGGCATAGACCAAATTTCTTTGCGCAAGACAGAGTACACCCCCCAACTACTCTTTTCTGCTAGGATGCTATATTTGGTGAATAAAGATTTTCTTTCTATCCTAGACCATTTTCATAATAAGGAAGTCGTAGAGATCGCTATTACCGGTCGAAAAATTGGTAACTATGGTAAGTTTTCTGGCCACTTGATAGTTAGGGCGCAGACCGGCAGCTTATCCAAAGTCAGTCTCCCGGCCGTGAGCTTTAAAAACTTATCTATAGATTTTACAAAAAATTCAAATTATATTTGTACTAGACCGCCCAAATACCTGAATCTTGAAAAATCACTACATTTTTTCTCCAGCGAAAAACACAATGCAATTTTTGAACTAGAATCCTACCCGTATTTTAGTGGTAAATATTTTTTACCTTTGTCAGCTTATGATTTTATGAAGCATACTCTCGTGGTCGGTGCTTCAGGCAGCGGTAAAACAAAATTTCTCAGCACACTAATCAAAGAAGCTAGTTCCCAATACAGCCAAAATGTACGTATTATGGTAATAGACCCGCACGACTCCATGCGTGAAGAGATTGGTGGTTTGCCTGGAGCTAAAGTATTCGATTTTTCTGACGCGACCAGCAGTGTCAACTTATTCGAATCTTCCCCGCGCAACCTTATCGCCAATCTTGATGCAATGCTCAGTCTTATTAAATCTCTTATTGGCCCATACTATAATGCCAAACTCGAGAGTCTTGCCCGTGCATGTATTTATGTATTAGTAGAAAAAGGCGAATTTAGCTTTAGCAATCTCAAGAAAATCCTTACTGACTCAATTTATCGTAACCAACTTTTAAAATCTTTAAGCGGCTATCTGCCAGAAAGTATCGAAAATTTCTTTGGTCAAAGTTTTAACGAATTAAAAACCGCTAGTTTCAATGAAGCGTTCTCACCGCTAATTTCCTTTATAGATGAACTGCAACTTTTGCCAGCTTTTTACCGCGAAACCGAAAATCATCTAAAATACGAAATTTCTAAAAATCTTGTTACCTTAATTTCTCTCAATCAAAGCAAGCTAGGTGAAAAAGCCGAAAAAACCATCGCTGGGCTTATCCTAAACCAGATTTTTGTTTTGATGCATCAGCGCGCTTTTGCCGAGCATCTCGTTATCGTTATAGATGAAGTTTCCGTAATAGAGACGCCAATTTTAGTACGTTTTCTCTCCGAGGCAAGAAAATTCAATATCTCATTGGTCTTGGCTGGTCAATACTATGCACAGATTTCACCGGAGCTAGACAAGAGCGTTTCTGCCAATGTGTCTAATTATTTTTGCTTCCGCACTTCTTATGAAGATGCCGAGCTATTAGCCAATAATTTAAATATAAAACTAAACAGCAATTTCGAACAAGACAAGTATCGCCTGCTTTCGTCTTTGCCGGCACGACACGCGGTAATGTGTTTATCGCAAAACGGTAAGCCAGGTGCCGCCATCTTAGGCAAAACCTTAGACTATACCCCATCCCCAGAAATTAATTCCGAACACGCTATTGTTGCGCAAAACACCTCACATGATAAAATAGTACAAAATACAAATCTAAAACCTAGCACCGCTGATATTTTAGATATAATGCGCGAGCAATCTACCAGCCGCAAGAAAGCAAACGATCTATGAACGACAAAATATCAAAAGACATTATCAGTAAAACATTCCTAAGTATTTTCGACTCAAACCCGAAAATCACTACAGTTGATGTGCTTAAGCACTTTGCTTTTGACATTAAGCTACCTGTGATGGTAAACGATTCTGTCACCGGCGAGGAAACTTGGGCCGAGTCTATGAATCCTACCAAATATATCACCCAACATAATTCCGCAAATCGTGAAACCTGGATGCTGGACAAGCGCCAGATTTCCTCCATTGATGATATTATTGCTACATGGCGAGAAATTAACTACACTACCACCGAGCGCAACTACAATTCTGAAAACGTTTTCGAAAGCGATACAATTTATTCTTGCGAAAATGTCATTCGTTCGGCAGACTGCAACAACTGTCACAACATTATGTTTTGTGATGGCTGTCAGCACTGTAATTATTGTATCGCATCACAACGTTCTGGCAGTTGTGAGTTTTGTTTACGCGTAGATGACTCTGCAAATTGCACAAGTAGTTATAGCGTGATATGCTCCGGTAAGATTTCCAACTCATTTTTTATTCAGGATTGTTCAGATTTGCACGAATGCATATTTTGTTCTCACATTAGCAACAAACGCTACTGTATAGCCAATATGCAGTTCGAAAAGGCGGAATACTTTGCAATCAAAGATAAGATTATCGAATGGATTTTTTCAAATCTTTAGAAGCTAGCGCTATTGTAGCGCATCACCCAGTTGTTTTTGTTTAAAGCACGCGCTTGGTGGTAAGAAATTGAAACACCACACCCAGCAGTGTAGAGCCAATTAATATTGGGAAATAATAAACCTCTTTATTGATATCCGGAAATATCGCAAGCATGGCTATAGTGAGAGCATACGCACCGGCAGCGGCAGTTACTATTATGGTGGCTGGTTTCATCATCATCACAGCTGCCCCGGCAGCAATCACGGCTATTACACCGCCTATCGCTAGTATCTGCATTTCGGTCCCGAAGTATTGCACTACTATCATCATTACCAGTGCAAAAGCCGCTCCGCCCACACATAGTTTTTCTATAGAAAATCCCATTAGTGCTAGTAGTAGCCCGCCAGCTATTGGCAGTAATGTTTGATACAATGTACTCTCAGCTATTACCGGAGCATTGTTAGTGATGATAGGCATGAGCAACCCCATTAAGTTGTACCCCAATATAAACCATATTACAAAAAAGGCAGCTTTTTTTATTCTGTAGCCAAACAGTATTAATGCTACGCCTAGTACTGCCATTATCACCATTTCCGGTATTCCGAAACCGCTCAAGTCTAATTCCATGGTTTTATTGTACCACAAAAATAGCCCCGAAGGGCTATTTTTGCTAGAAACAACTTAGTTGTAAAGATTTTCTACCGCTATAGAAGGTCCCATCGTAGTAGTAATAAATACTGACTTCACGTAAGTACCCTTTAGCGATGCGGGTTTCTGGCCTTTTAGCGATTCAAAGAAAGCATTGGCATTCTCTATCAGCTTGTCGGCTCCAAACGAAACTTTGCCTACACCAATATGTACTATAGCTTGCTTGTCTACGCGGTATTCCACTTTGCCGGCCTTAGCTTCCTTTACAGCTTTCTCTACATCCATGGTCACCGTGCCAGCCTTAGGGTTCGGCATTAGCCCCTTTGGTCCAAGTAAGCGTGCAAACTTACCTAGCTTTGGCATGTATTGCGGGGTAGATATTAACACGTCAAAGTCAATCGTACCTTTTTCTAGCTGTTTTAGAAACTCTTCATCCTCGGCTATATCTGCCCCAGCCGCCTTGGCAGCTTTGCAAACATCAGCTGGTGCAAATACCGCTACGCGCACATCCTTACCATTACCATTTGGTAGTACCAATGTAGTACGTATATTTTGGTCGGCTTGTCTAGGGTCCACACCGAGTCTTGCGTGAATTTCTACGCTAGCGTCAAATTTTACAGGACTAGACTTTATAGCTAGTTCCACTGCTTCTTGTAGAGTATAGTTTTTGCCCTTCTCTACAAGTTTAGCGGCTTCTTGATACTTTTTACCACGGCGCTCTATCTTAGGGCGAGTAATAGGAGTAGCTCCCTTTGGCTTTTCTACTGCTTCAGCAGCTTTGCGCTCAGCCTTACGAGCTTGGCGCTCTTCTTCAGCCTTTACTTCCTCCAGGTGCTTCTTAGACTTTTTACCAGACTTCGCAAAAGACTCTTGCCCTGCCTCTTCGGGCGCAACAGTTTCTTCTACGGTCTCTTCCTTTACCTCTACTACTTCTTTAGTAGCTTCAGTATTCTTCAAGTTTTTAGCCTCATCTTCGGCCATATTTATCCTTTCTGTGGTACTAGCGGATATATCCTCCCACGATATTAATTGCTAAGTATATTATACCAAATATTTATGGTTTTGACAAGAAAAACCCGCCACCTGGTAGTGTGGCGGGCCGTTCAGAAGAAAGTTAGTCTGCGTCGCTGTCCGGAGGAGTGGCGGGCTGCTCAGGGGTGGATGTTTTTGTCTCCGACTGTCGTAAGGCTTGGTGTTTGGCTTCAATCTGTGCGATTTTTGCGTCGCTTAAGCCGAAATATTCAGCCAGCTCGCGGACGTCCACATCGTATGCGACATTGAAACACCGCGATGTATCGCCTCGATGCGATGTATCGCCTCGATGTTCTATATTTACGTAGTGGAGACAAAGAGAGACAAGCTGAAAAGCCGAGACAAACTCTCCGGTCAGCAAGTAAGCCCTTATATCCATGGAAGAATCGCCAAAGCAGAAACCATAGTAATCGTCCGGATAATAGGGGTGCTCTGTCTTTCCGTTTTTGAAGCGCTCACACGGCTTGCCGGAGAACAAGACTGATCCCGTCGGGAAACAAGTCCCGTCTATCAATGCGTATTGGCTATACCAATTTCTCTCGATATTAAAGATATTATCGTCTGCACTGACCATGTCTACGGACCAGATCCACCTGCCTGCGTCATAGAATACGCCGCGGTGCAAATAGTAGGCCTGAAGCGTGACTTGTAGGGACTCTACACCGTCTTCAACTACAACGTCCACAGACTCAACTCCCTGGATCGCCAGCAGCTGGTCTAAGACATTTTGCGCCAAGAGCTCTTGATAACGAGTCTCTTCGTCGGCTGTTCTGATGATATCAGAGTCTTGCTTGGTCTCTCTGAGAAGCCGGAGTTCGTTCGCAGCGCCTAAACTAGTCTTGTGCGCATCATCGTACGCAATGGCTTCATCGATCTTAGCGAGCGAAGACTCTACCACTACAGTGCGAAACCGCGCAATAAATCGCGCCACTTTTTCGTTTAAATTGTTGTCCAAAGATTACACCTCTTTCTTCTGGTTCTAAAAGTACAAGGGCCATCAAAAACCGTCGCCTTTTTCTATTTTATCACACTTGTGTCAAAATGTCAAGTTTCTAGGGAAAATCTTGGTTTTACCATAAATTCATTACGGCAAAAACCCTGGTTAGTTAACCAGGGTATGTGAATTAGGATTCGTCTGATTTTATTCTGAAAACTCTTTCCATAGCTCTAAACGGTTTTCGTTGACATGGCGGATGGTTTCAATGGTGAGCCTCACTGCTTCTGCGATATTCCCTTCTTTTATGTACGAATCGATGACTTTCTTTTTGTCTAAGAGATAAAATTTGTCATAGGAATCATCACTATAAAATACGTTGCGAGCGTAGAGTGGATAATGACTATACAATAAGCAGTCGTTGCCGCGTCTATCGCATAGGGCTTCTAGATGATTACCGTTCACTATGATTCTAAAATCTCCAATGTCATATGTTTCGCCTTCTAGTTCGCAGGTAATCCAGGCGGCAATTGTTAGACGACCTTGCTCGTCGATGAGGATTTGCCTGATGTCGGATATAGCTTTAATCTTGGCGAAAGCAAGCATTGAGTCCTTACGCTTAATGTTAATGTAAGGTTTGAGCGTATCATAGTGGAACTCAGTAAAACCAATCTTGTCAAATGTGGGTTTTATTTTTGAAAGAGGTGCTCCCTCTTTCAGGCTGACTTTGTAGGCGTCTCTCATTTTGATTCTTTTTTTGAAGATAAGGAATCTAATTCCAGATATGACAAAAACAGGCCAAGCTATGAAGCAGGAGACAAAGATGAACAAGCCGTGTAGACCCTGATGTGATAGATCGGCAAAATAAAACTTACGGTTTCTCTTGATACAGTAGCGGATAGTGGTGATTAACGAATAGATTACTATAGATATAGCCAGGAAGTACGGGGTGATCTCGTGAAAGAGGTGTAGGATTGGTATTATGAAAATACCAAGCATAAAAGCTATCGGTGAAATAGCAACAACGAACCCGGACACCTCGCAAAGATCCTCATAATCAGCGTATTTGCGTATAGCGTACTTTTTGACTTTGTTTTTCATTGATATTGCCCCCTTTGATTATTAAAGTACTAATTCACTTTTTCATTATATCATATTTTGCTAAAATATCAAATTGGGTATAGCTTTACTGTGTTATTTGTCGCGTCTTGATGATTACATTTTGTGGTAGTGATTGTATGGTAAAATACAGGTTATTCGGCTGGAGTATAAGTATCTACAACTTGGATAGAAAAACACGCCACCTGGTAGTGTGGCGGGCCGTTCAGAAGAAAGTTAGTCTGCGTCGCTGTCCGGAGGAGTGGCGGGCTGCTCGGGGGTGGATGTTTTTGTCTCCAGCCGCTGTAAGGCTTGGTGTTTATCTTTGATCTGTGCGATGTCTGCGATGCTTAAATTGAAGTACTCGGCCAGCTTGTGGATGTCGGCATCGTATGCGATGTCGAAGCTAGATGGTATGAATCGAGAGTTGATGTAGCTAACGTGGTGCAGACAGAGGGAAATAAGCTGGAAGGCTGAAACGAATTCGCCAGTCAATAGGTAGTTTTCGATCTCTTCACGAGAAGTGCCAAAACAAAACCCGTAAATACTGTCACTGTAGATAGGGTGGTATGTGCTTCCATCTTTGAAGGGTTTAGATGGTTCACCGCAGAATGGAGCATTGTCTGCCCAGAAGCAGGTCCCGTCATCTAAGATGTAACTACGGAAGTCGTTATCGGAAGGATCGGGGCCGATACTATTGTCATCTGCGCTAAGCATGTCTACGGTCCAGATCCATTTCCCTGCGTCGTAGATTATGCCGTTGTAGATGTAATAGGCTTGGAGAGTGATCTGAAGAGATTTTTCTCCATCGTTGACCACAATATCTACATCTTCGATGCCCTGGATTGCTAATAGCTGAGCTATAATGTTTCGTGCCAGAAGCTCCTGATAGCGGTCTTCTTCGTCGTTTGCTGCTCTGGAGATTACGGAGTCGAGTTTGAGTTTTTCGAGTTCCTGAATCTCTTCATCCCAGTAATCAGCGTCGTCGGACTTATAGTAATGGATGAAGCTATCGATCGCGGAGAGTGAAGACTCCGCTACTACGGTGCGGTAGTGTGCGATAAATCGTGCGACTCGCTCAAGTAAGTTGTTGTTCAAAAAATCACCTCTTTTCTTCTGATTTTGAAAGTACAAGGGTAATCAAAAACCCTCGTCCTTCTCTATTTTATCACACATTGTTATTTTTGTCAATCTTTACCTCTGTTAAGCACTCATAAAATATCCCGGCCAAATGGCCGGGATGAGCGTGAATTAGTCTACGATTTTTTTATAAAGTTGCGGGATGCTATCTACATGGTCAGCGTTAATGTGGTTGATGCACGTAATAGCCAGTTCTACCGCTTCCACGATACGACCAGCTTTTACGTAAGCATCGATATCTTCTGCTCTGTCGCCAAAGCAAAACTGTTCAAGGCAATAGTGAATACGGGGATTACGGTCGCTGTAGAGCGTGACGACCAATTCGTCATCATAGAGAGTGAGCATAAAATCTCCAATATCATACAGCGTTCCATGGAGATCGTAGTCGGCACGCGCTATGATTACTAAATTGCCGTCATCGTCTACAAAGATCTGCTTTACGCCGTGCATAGCTTTAATCTCTGCAAAATCGTGCAAAATTTGGGCTCTAGTCTTTTGGCTGAGCGCGGTGGTGTTATTTTCGGAACGCAGGTCGTTTAGTTTGGCGAGATCTTGCCCCATCTGAAGCTGCGCTTCTTTGAGTTCTTCGGCCGTGGCTCTCAGTGTTTCACCCAGGCCGTTTACCCTGGCTTCGTCTTCAGCTAAGTCTTTTTCTGCTCGTTTGATACGTTGCCCGAAGGGCAGTATCTCATAACAAAAGGCTAAGAATGCCTCCTCGTCAAATATCGGATCGATCTCGGGTAATCTTATGGTGTCACTTTTGGCTTTTCCTTCATCTTCTTCGGTTTTGCGTCTCTTTTTGAACTGCTGAAATCTTATCCTAGATATGATGAAAAATGGCCAGCCCACAAAGCATACGATTAGGATAAACCAGCCATAGAAAGTCTTAAACGGCAGATCGGCCAAATAATATTCACTATCGAAGTTGAAGAAATAGGTTAGAAAGGCACAAGCTGAGAAGATGCCGATGACTATTGCGGCGCAGATGGCCCAGTTTTCTTGGATTATATCCCAGAAGGTCACTGGTTCTTCACGTATCGTGAAAAGACCATCTTCGCCTAAATCCTCTTCGGAGTATAGCCACTCTGTCAACATCTTACGTTGATCGACGTCGAAGCTTTCATTTGCTGTTGTCGCGAAATCATTGTAGCTTTCGCATTGGTCACGGCTGGTCCTACTAGCGCCAAATGCTGCTGAGAAAAAGATAAGAGCGAGAACTTCAAGAACGAGCCAAGTGATCAGGATACATGCAAATGCCTCACGAATGTCTTCTTTGTAGTCGTTTCTAATTTTCACTGTAATTCCCCCTTCAAATTGTTAATATACTAATTCACTCTATCATTATACCATATTCACTAAAAAATTCAATACTCAGCCCTGGGGCGCAAGAAAAACCCGTCCCTTTCAGGACGGGTCACTCAGAAGAAAAGCACCCTAGCCGTTACTAGGTGTATTAGCTATGGTTATAGTAGTCCCGGCTTCTACCGGACGGCTCAGGTCTTTTATAGGGCCTTTGCCGATGGTAGCGATATGCTTTTCGTCCAGTGTGATACCGGTACGTTTGAACAGCTGCGCATATGTCTCACCCTGGACATAATCTACGATAATCGGCTGTTTACCGGCGCCGTTGGCAATTCTTACCTTGGTAGCATCCATCACCTGGGCATTATCGGTACAAACCTTAGCATTTTTACGTTTTTTTGACATATTCTCACCTCCATATTCTTAAGTAAAGTCCTTCGGCACGTTAAACAGTTCGTCTAATTCAGCCGTTCTGCCTCGTGCGAAAAGTGAAATTCTATGTGCTACTTCCACTCCAAAATAAGCGGAAATAAAACATACGTTCCTGGCGCCACACTCTAGTGGCATAGCTTGTTCATCGGGGTAGAGGAAAATTTCCTCGTAAGTCTCCGCGGCTTCCGGGTCGGAAGGGTTAAAGGTAACTATCAACGTGGTTAGCCCCGCCGAGCGTAAATCAATCAAAAGCGGCACCTGCCAAGGCTTCTTTTTGATAGCCTGCCAGATATCTTTACGCGCCGCCATGGAGTCTACACCCGTCACTACTATACCGTTTAACTCGGTATCAGCCGTTACAGCTGCACGGTGGAGTATTACGTTGGGACGTGGTCCATTGTAAAGTAAGTCTAACGACAAAAGCGTCGGCCCTATGATGACCATATCATCACCAAACTTATGCCGCAAAGCATCCGCCGCAGCTTCAACTTTCGGCTTTCCTACCATCTTGTTGCTATAGGCAAGCTCCGTAGCACAGTTATGGGTCTCCAGTATATCCGGGTCCCATATATGCATAGTAGCATTTTCCGTAGCGCCCATCGTAGCCACCTGCATAATAGCAGAATTGCAGGCTCCGCCAGCGCCAATAAAGTGGATATCGTACCCAAATTTCTTCGGATCGAAAATCTTGGTTTGGTCACTGTATTCTTGTCTCAAAGTAATCCTCTCCTCCCGTCAAATGTTATACCAGTATCCGGTAAAGGTAACGGATCTTGCTCTTGGCCTCCCTCCAAGCGAGATGTGGACTCTCTGGACAGTGGCCTACAGCATTCTTCGATTTCATCCCTACATTCCGCCACTAGCTCTTCGTCCTCAGTGGGCTCAATCACTATCTCCAGCGGAATGTTACGTACTCGCACCGGCCCAAGTATATCAAGCCGCGCAAGCATATCGCGGTTGGCATTGACTACCAGATTCACCACATAGGGTGAGTCACAGGCATCAATATCAGCTTCATCCATCGGTGAAAAATACACCGGATGATTTGCGTGTGAATGCCAGCGGAAGCATAACCCCACCGGACTGTCGCCGCGCTCAATTACCTCTTGGATAATCTTGTTTTGAGCGCCCTCATTAAAGATGCAATTGTCTGGGCTAACTTTCTGCTCTGGCAAGAATAGCTCCTCCAGGACAAATTGTGTTAAGCGAATGTTTTTATAGCATTCCTTTGAAATCATGCCCATACCGAGTATTTCATTCGGTGCACTTTCGCGCGCCAAAGTCATGATGTATTGGTATAATTCCGCATCAATCACCAACTGGTAGCTTTGCTTCGCCCCCTGGTAAAAATAGTCTTTCATTATACATTTTCACCTCTTTCTTCTAAGTGTAAAAGTACAAGGATAATAAACCCTCGCCTAATTCTATTGTACCACACATTAGCATATCTGTCAATATCCACCTCAATAACTCCCCAATAAAATACCCCAGCTTTTCGGCCGGGGTAGTGTGAATTAGTTCTTAATTCTTTTGTAGCAATTGGGCACTTCATCAACATCGCCAGCATTTATATGATTAATACTCTCAATAATAAGCTCTATCGCCTCAACTATGCGGCATTCGTCTAGGTAGGCATGTATGTTACATCTTGTGCCGGAAAAACAAAATTCTATTCCGTAATGAGGACTGCGACCAGACACTCCCTCATATCTTTTTCTGTATGCACTAAATCCTTGAGTTCTGTCGCTGAAGATTTCGATATCAAAATCCCCAAGGTCATACAGCGCGTCCTTGTACTTATAAGCAGCTCGCACTGTGACTACTAGGAACGGTGAGGTTCGGCTGGTGTCCACGAAGATTCTTTTTACACCAAGCATATTTCTGATTTCTTCAAAATCGTGAGCAAGCTGTTCTTCACTACTTGAATTCGCTTTTGCTCTTTTTGCAAGGTCAAGTAAAGCATTGTAATCAGCGCGCTTCCTAGAGATCTCAGACTGAATGCCGGTTAACACAGATGTGGCTGTATTATCATCAGCAGCAGCAGCCTCCAGGCTATTTTGTAGCTCGAAAAGCTCATTTTCCGCTTGGCCAATTTGGTCACTTAAGTCTGAGTATCTTTTGCAAAATTCCACATAGTCCTTCTCGCTAAATTTAGGCTCTATCTCTTCTAATCGTACGGTAAGCACCCGCTCTTTATATATCCAGAATTGAGTTCCGGATATAATAAAGATAGGCCATGCCACCCAACAGATTGCAAGTACAAACCATCCCGAAAAGTCACGTAGTGGCAAATCAGCAAGATAGTAGTCATCATCATGCACTATAAAATAAATAAAGAATGACCCTACCGAATAAAGAAGTAAGACAAGTATCAATGAGACTGAGCCGTGCTGTTGCATAAACTGGCCCAAAGACGTGTATTCCGGTGCCTCAATTTCCTCAAAAAAGCCATCATTGTTTAGGTGCTCTGCATAGTCTGGAACATTTTCAGCAAGAAACCTGCGCCCATCTGTATCAAAGTCGGAATTTGCTTTCTCTGCAAACTCACAGTACCTTTGATATGAGCTATTGCTAGCATCAATACTGGAACCTATGCATCCCGCAAGGATAAATAAAAACAGCGCCAAAACACACCAGACGACAAGAGTAATCTTGATAGCATTGCGGACATCTTCACAGTAGCCATTTCTAATAAACATTATAATTCCCCCTCAAATTGTTAAAATACTAATTCACTCTTATATTATAGCACATTATTTTCAAAAAAGCAATAAATTAGCCAATATATCAATAATATGCTATAATATAATAGCACCTTAACATCATGGTATATAAAAGGAGGGATAATAGTGCAATTGATCAAGCCAATCATAGAATACTATGCAGATGGCCTCATGGACAGTGCTAGAAGGCATGATGCTGATGTAATTTGTCGATACCTCAATGACAAATCTGTAAGTGTGCATCACTGTTATGCACCCGAATTCTATAGTTGCATAGAAAACATCTTAAAAACACCATATTACCACAGGATCTTGCTGTATCTGCCATTTTGCATATTGTCAAACGCTCCGACTAGTTTTAAAGAAACCTACGTGAGAGTTTGGCGAAGCCTACTCGACATTTACGATGCAAGAGAAAATTTTCACACCGGCGATGTTTTTGAAGTAGATGCAAGGCCAGGCGGTGACGTGGAACGTGTAGTAAAATGTGCCCACTTAGCACCCTGGTTGTTAAAGTATGGGTATCTTAAATTTTGCGAACTTTGGCAAATTATGTATGACTATCAGGATGACGAAATATTGATAAGAAGTTTTGGTGAAACATTTAATTATGCTTTGGACCAAGAAATACTGCATACATCCGAAATCGACAGATTAAAATGTTTTACCAATAACCTACCAGAAAGAAAAAAAATTGAGCCCACCTATATTTCTGAAGAGCGTTTGCAATGGCTAGAAGAGTGTAAAAAAGGTTGTAGTAAAAAAGATTTGATTACGCCCAACGCTCATCTAGAAGGCCCATTCACGCCAAACCTAGCTATGTCCACGCTGCCAAAGCTACAAAAGGGCGAGATCGCATTTATTGGTGGCTCTCGCCTCAAAGGCTATGGAGTAGAAGGTTCAGACTTCGATGTTTACAAGCTAAGTACACTTATGAAAGACCCAAAGCTTCGCCCTGGCAGCCCCCATGCTGCACATATTTATTATGACTGCGCTTGTATAGGCGATATCAAAAGTACAGAAGTGCTTAAAAGCATTACTCATGTTATTATGGGGCAATATGCAAAAAATACACCTACCAAGGCTCAGGTCGTTGAGCGCTTAGAAATGGATTTGCTGCAATACCGCCTGCTTCATAAAGGCTTCCAACGTTTTACGGGTGAAACCGTATTCGCTACCAGCAAATACACCGAAATGGATGGCGACTGCCCATTTTATGATGATGAATATCGCAAAATCGCCACCATGCTATATGCAAAATACGTTTATATACCATGATACATCCCCTGGCTAGCCCAGGGGATTTATATTTTGTGATAATATTTTTGCAAAGCTTGATATGCTTGGTTGGTTTTTATCAACTCGCTGTGCTTCCCCTTACCGACAACCTTACCTTTATCTATTACTATTATCTGGTCGGCCATGCGCATTAGTTCTGGTTTGTGCGTAATCATCATTATAGTGTGGCCTTCTTTAATTTGTTTAAGTGAAGATACCACCTTATCCGTAGTAAAACTATCCAGCGAGGCGGTCACCTCATCAAAAAGCAGCACTTCGGCACGCGACAGCAATACTCTAGCCAATGATAATAACTGTTTTTGGCCGGCAGACAGGTTTGTGCCATCTCGTTTTAGTATAGTATCGTATCCCTTGGGTAGTTTCGTTATGTCGTTGTGAATCCCAGCTTTTTTGCATGCAGTTACTTGATTTTTATGGTTGCTATCTACTAGTGACAGATTCTCGCGAATTGTCATATCAAACATAAACGGTTTTTGCGACATCATGCTCACGTTATTTGTGTATATATCTTCAGTATAGTCATAGATATCATGTCCATCTAGCAATATTTTGCCATCTTCTACCTTATAAAATCTTAGCAGTAGGCGAAAAATAGTCGACTTACCAGAACCAGATTTTCCAACTATCGCCGTAATGGTGCCTGGTGTCGCCTCAAATGAGACATTTTTAAGGTTAGGATATTTTCTCTTACTATGCTCCAGGTATTCACTATCTTGTGAAATATTAGTGACGCTTTTGTATTCAAAATTAACCTTATCCAATTTAACAATTCCCGTTATTTTGTCGGTTCTATTATCCCCAAATTCTATCAAAAACGGTGCTTCGGCACGAAGTAAGCGGTACAATCGCTCAATCGCCACATAGCTGCGCGAAATATTATCAATATTACTGCAAATTTCGTCATATTTTGCGATAATCTCTTCATAATAGCCCAGCACTAAGATGAGTGTTGCGATATCGTATTCGCCTCCTAGTATCAACCCCGCACAGAAAAAGTATATAATAATACGGCCTACACCTATTAAAAGAGGAGTAGCTGACGCCGCCAAGTCTCTATGAACCCTTTCGGCGTGAAAATACTTACTCCAGGTAGACTTAATGTTTTTCTGATAGTCACGCAGGCTATTCTCCAAATTCAAAGCCTGGACTTCTCTATAGCCATCTATCACTTGGGAATATAGTCCTGTCAACTCATCCGAGTAATTAAGCATATTTGTCCTAGATTGGTCGCGTTTTTTCGTATGGTAAATAAAATCAATCAGCGACAATATCAATAGCGCAGTCACGATTAACCCAATCCTAATATCTACAACGCAAAGGATAATTGTAGCTACCAAGGCTCCGAATATTGAAACGACAGCATCGCAGAGAAAATCAGGTGCTTGCCTAGCGTGGTCCACATCCCGAAAAGCCGTACTTACAAGGTTAGCCTTTGATACGCCAGTAGAAAAGCATACATCAAACTCCAACACCTTCTTCAGAATTTTTTGCTGCAACACGTTGTGTATGCTCAAGGCATTGATGTAGTACGCCCAATAATTATAGCGATGCAAGAATAAATAAGCTACGGCGCTGAGCAAGAACAGCCCAATTGAGATAAAGGCATACTGATAATTTTGTTCTTCTAGTCCTTCAATTATTTCAGAGGCCATTAGTGGTATCAGTAGAAAAACGAGCGTTCTTAGTATAGCGGAGAGCGCCAAATGAACCAGATATTTTTTTCTTGTCACTTTCAGGCCAAAAAAGTGTTTTATAAATTTAGCATAGTAGATGCGGCTAAGCATTTTGAGTCCCCCTACTAGACGTTGGATACTGTAAAGCACGGTAAACTTTATTTTTTTGATACAGAGTTTTGTGGGCGCCTACTGCCTCAATTTTACCTTGGTTTAATAGTATTATTTGGTCTGCGACCGCCATTAACTCCGGTTTTTTGGTAACCATAATAATCGTATGGTTTTTCTTTAGTTTGTTAATTAATTGAGGCACAAAAGTTGCAGTGTCCGGATCTAGCGACGTAGTAATATCGTCTAATAGTAGCACTTCGGCATCAGTTAGTATTGTGCGTGCGATAGAAATCATCTGCTTTTGTCCGCCAGACACATTAGAAGCATTTTCTCTAAGTAGAGTGTTGTAGCCCTGGGGCAGGGTTTCAATAAAATTGTGTATGCCTACGGTTTTACAGGCCTTAATTTGTTTCTTTATATCGGTGTCTGCAAACCCTAGATTGTCTCGAATTGAAATATTAAAAACAAAAGGTGTTTGATTCGCTACCGCAACAGACGAAGTATATATTTCACGCGAGAAATCATTTATATTTATGCCGTCTAACAAAATTTTACCTTTGGTTGGCTGCTGTAGCCTCAAGAGCATATCTAAAATTGTAGTTTTACCTGATCCTGGAGAGCCAACAACAGCCACTACTTCGTGAGGCTTCACCTTAAATGACATATTGCTAATAATTTTTTTATTGCCTATTTTAAGCGTAACATTTTTAAATTCAATTTCGCCACGCAGATTCTCTATACCAGTACGGCCAAATTCAATTTTTCTCTTAGGCTGGTATTTTAGGATACGTTCTATTCTCTCAAGGGAAATATTTCTTTGGCGCATTTCATCCATATATGCCCCTAATTCACCCACATAAGACCTTATCATTTTCTGATGATAGGATATTATCATTATCAAAACATTAAGCTCAATCTTTCCATTCATCAAAAAAACCGCCATTATAGTATACAATAGCGTTTGAAACCCATAGTATGCAAATTGTGAATCTAACGCCCAAATGCGCCTATATCGCCTCTCCTTTTTGTAGTATATGCTATAGCGATGTTGAATGATCTTTAATTTTCGGTTCATTCTGGGCAACATATTAAAAGTCTTAACTTCTTGTAGGCCATCTGAAACCTGTGCAATTAAACTACTGTAATTATCGTCCTCTTCGCGCTTCTTTTCCCACAAATAGTTAAATTTACGGTCTGAATAATCCCTAATTCTAAAATATATTAATGCAGACATTCCTACCAGTATAGCAAAGAAAATGTTATAACACGCTACAATTATCAGGATAACAGGAATTTGTATTGATAACAACAGTAATTCTATCCCTTCTGCCCCAATTTCGCTAATACTAAACAAATCGCTATTGATAGAATTCATAAAACGTCCTTTTTTTACCTCGTGGGTAAAATCTGCATCAATATCTACTATTCTACTAAAAACCTTGTTATGTATTCGTACATTATCCTTGCCGGCTTCAATAGAATACAGCCGCCAAGTTGCAATTGTGGCCAATCGATAACCCAATGCTACCACAGCATAGAGTATAATGTATAAATACGTAGTCTCTCTATTCTGCTCTATCAAAGCGCCTATAATAAAAGAAACTACAAAAGGCCTAGCAACATCGCAAGCATCGCACAAAATAGCACAAACAAAATATATGTTTAGTAGCCCCTTGCTTGGCTCGACTATCTTCCAATACCTTTTATAAATCCTCCAATATTCCCTAAGCATTATTTATAATATACCATGAGCGATATACCTTGGTCAATCCGTATAGAAAAAGGCCCCTATCAAGGGGCCAAATAAAGTACTTATATTGTTTTACGGAACTACAGGACACGCTTGCCAGTGAGGCTAGTCACGGCACCAGTAGGCTCGCCGTCAAGCTCAGCCCAGTTAATCTGGGTGCCCAGCTGCCACAGTGCCACAAAATAATTCGCTTCCACGTCGGAAGTGACGGCGTCGTGCTTAACAAAGGCCAGTACATACTTCACCAGATTCTTCTCCAGGCGAACATAGTTACTGCTTACATTGGCGCCGACTTTCTTAAGCATCAGCTCGCGGTTTTTCGCGCCAACCATAGAGGGCAAGCGCGGGTTTTCAAGCGTATCGCGAATAGTGCTCGCATCATACGCCATGGCGGCGGCTACCTGCACTCCAAAACCGCGGAAATTGCGGTTGATAGCATCTACCAGCACATCGCCAGCATCATGTAGCGGCGAAATATCGGGCGGGGCAACCATACCTGCGCCCATCGCAGCTGAGCCACCGGCAAAGAATGAACCGAGCATCGTCATCCATGCAGAAGGGTTGTTATTGTTTGCCTGCCAGGCTTTGTACCAGCTATCCAATGCGCGGAAGCTATCAGCAATAGCCGGCCAGAGGCAGGTACGAGTACGCTCCAAAAACTCTTTACGGCGAGCCTCAGTAATAAAGGTGCCGTCCAAGCCGTCTATAGCGGCAAAGATGTCACCGTATGCACGGCGAGTCAAAGACTTACGCAACGCATAGAAAATCGGGTCCACCTGCTCTTCTGTCTCATCGGCGTATTTCTCCATAGCTTTAGCGAGCGCTTCCGGAACGTCGTACAATCCGGCACGGTCTGCCAGCGCAGCGCGAATAGCGGCAATATACGAAGAATCATCCACCTTCAGAATGCCGCCCGTCTTCAGGGCATTCAGCCAAGATTCGTCACTCGGCACAGCCGGCAGCAGCATCTCATACTGGCTCTGAATAGCACGCGTCTCTGCTGCTGTTACCGCCGGAGCGGCAGGTTCTTCAGGTTTCTTGAGGTCGGCTACGAGCTTGCGAGCCTTAAGAAGCTTCATGCCGGCATGGGTCAAATCATCAACCTCCAGCATTGCAAGGTCATCGAGGCTCTCAGCACCAAAGCCGTCAATAATCTTATCGATTACGCCGTCATCGGCACCATACTCAGCAAGCTTAGCGCATACCTCGCTCGCAACAGCAGGTTCAGTAGCCGGGGTTTCGCTTGCTGTAGAGCCGGCAGCATCCTTAGGCGCTCCAGCTGTGGCCGCCTCGTGAAACTCCTCGGGGCAATCCGGCGCAGGCTTAGTAGAAGAAGCCCCTTCAGTCTCGAATACCTCAGCAGCATTTATTTTGGGGTCGGTCGAAAACTCGAGTGTGTTATTTTTTTTATTCATAGGTCATTCCTCCTTCAAATATTTTGAGCAAAATATTTTATCTTGCTCTGTAGGACCAATCGACAAAATTTTTAGCGGAATTCCTAGCTCGCTGTACATTTCATCATGCACAAAACTAATCAATTCCCTTGTTGAAATAGGTGCTCTAAAGCAATGGTCTTTTACCTTTGGGATAGCTCTCATAAGGAAATCGCTACACGGTTCTCCATCTTTAGGGATGTTCTCGTAGTTAAAACAACGAGACCATACCCTATCATTGGCCAAAATCTGGTCAAACCAAGTCAGGCATATCCCGTCAAACTTAGTCTCAGGGTTACATCTAGCTACCGCAATTCGCAGCAGATTATAATCCAGCGGGCCAGCTCGAACTATGCCTTGCCAACGGTTCTCTTCCTTGTGGCTGCCAGAAAGCATCCGTGCGGTAAAACTCGGGTCATAGGTGGGCATCGGCCCAGCGCCATGACGAATTTCATATGCACGATGCACTGCATAGTGAATAATCTCACCAGCATACCCAGCATCTCTTAGCATTTTTTCGGTAAAGCAAGGCAAAGTTCGAATAGCGCTTACATGGGGACGCAGTCCCACCTCAGCATCTGTTAGTACGCCATGAGAACATTCCACAATTGCTTGGCCATCACTTAAAAGCAGAGTCTCTTTCATGCTTTGAAAATACAATTTCTTACCAATATCAGCGAACAAATCACAACAATATTCAAAGAACTTATCATCACAAAGCAAATCAAGATTTTCATTGAGTAAATCCACATCTTCATCAGGCAAAACGCTATCATTATCTAAACCACCATAATAAGCTCTGTAATAATCACGTTGCTTAAGCAGCTTAGAGCTAATAGTCAGACCGTCCAAGAGATCGCATGCCCTTAGCACCATGTCTTTTTCTGGCGAATGCCACATCCGATAAGCTTGCCCTACTCCCGTGCCCACTGTGCCGCGCGGATTATCTTTCCGCAGGAGTTCTTCTACCTGCGAAGCAATCTTGTGGTACGGTGTGGCTACGATACATCTAGGGTCGCAGCTTAGTAGCATAAAAGGGTCGCGGATGCTTAACCTTTTTAAGGCTTCTGCTTCATTGTGCAGCCCTACCGGCGAAATTATCATTTGTTCCGATAGGTAGGTGGGTATGCCCTCTAGAGTACCGCAACCCCACTGGGAAAAGTTAAAACTTTCCCCGCTTGAGGTGCGTACGCCATGAGAACCCTGCGCGCCGCCACGTTTAATAATAACGGACGCACCGGCCTTATTCGCCAGGGCATGTACTATTCCGCCCTTTCCTCCGTCACCGGGACCAAGGTCAGTTACGACATATATTTTATCCATATACGTTTCTGCTTCTGCAAATTACAGGTACTCAATGTGATCCTGATCTTCCGCGGGCTCATCTTCTTTAGTAGTATCACCAGGTTGAATCGGCCAGGTGTCACCTTTCTTGGCAAAGATGTCTCCGGCCTTTGGTACCGGGTGCGGCATTGCATGTCTCAGTTTAGCTTGTGCACCAATCTCGATATTAGAAAGTTGCATCAGCAAGTTTGCTCCTGCACTAACACCAAGATGCTGCCGCAAACTAGCAATGTCCATCGTACCTTCAGTCAGACCGACAATAGCAGAAATTACTGCCGGCAATTGCCTGGTGGAACTGATTTCAATCACGGACTTATCCCCGCACAGCTCGCGCCAAAAGCCAGTAGTGTAGTGGTCTCTTACCACCAGCACAAACTGGTGGGTCTTTTTCTTCAGCTCGCTTACCATTTCCTGTATTGTGGGGATCACCACCATATTCTTCAAGTCGTTGTCAAAGACATTCTCGCCGAAAATACGCTTAATGTCATCCCGCTCGATACGGTAGTGGCACGGAGCATCAGTTACTACAAAGTGATAGCCCTTGAGTCCAATTCGGTTGGTATAGGCATCCGTCAGGTAAGCTCTGGCAAACATCGCGTATTGCGGGTCTTCCGGAGTATCCCCGCCAGCACGTTGCGGAGCCATCTCTTTGAGATAGTTCACGATCTTGGGTGCCTCCATCTCAAATTGCGGTCGGCACAGCACAAAATCATCGCATACATCGCCAAAGATACCGAGACACAGCTGCGGATCATAGCCAGGTAATACCTTAGCTACGGCTTCATACAGGTCAGGCAATACAGCCATCTCTGTATCAACTTCCCCGCCCATTGAGCCAGTGGTATCGCAGCTCACTTCGATGTCTATCGGGCATCCCAGTGTTGCAATCCACTTTTTCTGATGCGGGTCCAAGCGAATCAGCGACCTGCGAATCGGGTTTATCCCCGGGTCCACAATCTCGCTCAGCCGACCAGTAACCTGAGCACGCTTTTCAGCGGCTTTAGTCACGCCAGTGTTGTGTTCCACGCCGTATTCACGCCGTGCAACACGATAGCTTTCTCTTGAAAATACTTCTCGTCCCATAATTATTCCCCCTTTATAGTTTTCCAGACGAGCGTATCGCGGTCGCGATACGTAAATGGGTGATATCCTATTTCCCAAAGTTTGTACGCCAAATCATAAAGCTCGGCATGTGCCTGCTCAAACGATTTTCGCCCGTTCTCTGAGAAATCTTTCAGCAGCTCTAGATATTCCTGCTCTTCTGAATCTTTGCTTATTACTGCCCAGTCAAGTATATACTTAGAAATAGCCTTGACGAAGTCATAAGCCACAACATCAGGTATACTACCAGAATGGTTGTAATAAACCAACCTGTGCCTTTCTACTCCAATAACAAAGTTATCGGGATTAAAAATAGGATACTGCGCCACAGAGTTAAGCTCAAATGCTATTAGCTCAAAAAAGCTATAGAATTTGAACAGTCTCCCCAAAATCCACACGCTAGTGCGTGCATCGATTTCAGTTCCAGCGCACAGTTTTGTAAGCGGCATTAGCTTATCAAAGCTAATTTCTGGCACTTCATAGACATTAATACGCCGGTCTCCTTGCGTAGGCTCTATGAAAGAAGCTCTTAGCCTAGCAAACAGCCAGTCGTAGTGCGAGCTTTTTTTGCGCGCATATTTTTCGTATGTTGCTACTTGCTCAGCGAAGCATCTCAACAGATTAAACTGCCCCGACTCTGACACGAGCGCATCGTTGTCTTCAAAGGTTTTTGCCACCTTTAATAATACCTGGTAGTCACTTTCGGTGTTCCCGAGATAGATACGAAATTTAGCAGACTCGCCTATTTTCTTGCCTACCTCTATATCCCGAATTTTCAATTTTCTCACCTTCTTTCTGTAAAACAATATTTTAAACATCTACACCCCTATTCGCTAGAAAAAGAGTATCTATATAACTATACCAAATTTTACTAAAAATGTCAAAAAACCACCCTATTTCAGAGTGGAATTTTGTGTAGTAATTAGTCTACAACTTCTACACCCATAGACCTAGCGGTGCCAGCTACTATTTTGGTAGCACCTTCTATATCTATAGCGTTGAGCTGCTCCTTTTTCTTTTCGGCGATCTCCTGGAGCTGAGCTTTTGTAATCTTCCCAACCTTATCTACATTTGGCTTGCCGCTACCCTTTTCTATCTTGATAGCTTCACGGATGAGGTCATCTACTGGCTGGCCTAGGCTTTTCCAGTCAAATGTCCGGTCTTCAAATACACGAATGTGTACTATTACATTTTTACCCATTAGGTCCTTGGTTTTTTCGTTAAATGGATTAATAAAATCCATCATGTTAAGCCCCCACTGCCCTAGCGTAGACCCTACCGGAGGTCCAGCTGTAGCGCGCCCCGCAGGGATGCGTAGTTTCAAGTTTCCTATAACTTTTTTCTCTGCCATTGTATTTTCCTTATTAAATTTAATATTTTAGAAGCATTTGCGTAACACTTCAATTTTACCTCTATTTCAGATTCTTGTCAAGAATGTGGGATAAAAATGCCCCCTCCTATTGAGGGGGCTTGTGTGGTAGGAGGTTAATCGTCATCAGCGTGGCAGCAGCCGCCGCAACAACCTCCGCAGCAGCCGCCGCAACAACCGTTGTGGCTGTCTTCATTGGTATCGGGGGTGTCGCAGTCGGCGTCGTCCTGGTTTTCGGTGCTGCCCTGATCGTCGTCGACCCCATCCTCATCGTTGCCGAATAAGCCGATGAGAAGGCCGAACGGCCCGAAGGAAGTGATCATTTCGTGTACGTGCTCTTCCTCTTCGAAGGTTTCGCGCGGGCTAGCCGCCATGAAAGCGAACAGCAGGTGTTCAGGGATAACATTGTTGTCGTGGATATAGCGGATGATCGGCAGGTTGAACCTTATATCGGTCCTATCCTTCTCGACTAAACTTACCAGCATGGCCTCAAAGGCCTCCCTAGACATATTCTC
>JAZNGO010000027.1:0-2971 GCA_045576515.1 Candidatus Nanosyncoccus sp.
AATCGTACGCAGGCCAGTCCCAAACCGGATAAATCCTTTAATCCGAAGATCACATGCGGTATTAGCCACTCTTTCGAGTAGTTATCCCTCAGTTTGGGGTCCGTTCCCACGCGTTACTCAGCCGTCCGCCGCTCGTCAGCAACTTCACTGTTCCCTCGAAGTCTCTCCACCTACGATATTTGCGCTAGGTGTGTCAAGGAAACGGTGAAGTCCTGTTACCGCTCGACTTGCATGTATTAGGCACGCCGCCAGCATTCATCCTGAGCCAGGATCAAACTCTCCATTAAAGTATAAGTTTGTTCAAACTCATAAAGTAAAACTGACGATGATTAATTGCACAACTAAATTGTTAAGATATTTCTAAAGACTCCTAAAATACATCTCGCAGCTTTAGACTATCCCTATCTTATCGCACTTCTGTAATTTTGTCAAGACCTTTTTCGCACTTTTTTGTGAAAATCTTCGATTTTCGAATCGATTTGCGAAGGTCTTGGAGCGTCCCAAGGGGCAAACAAGACCTTTTTCGCACTTTTTTATGATTTTTAAAATTTTTCAATAGTTCCCTAGCAAAACTACCTATAGATTTTGGCGGGTCCTGGCGCTCACACTCTTTCTCGGGGCGCGTCGCTCGCCCCCGTCGCCACGGGGCTCGCGCGCTACACCTCGGTTTGCCAACCTCCGGACCCCCTTCGCCAGAGTGTTGAGCACCACCCGCCTTTTGAATTAATGCTAGATGTCGCTAAAAACCGCCCTTAGGCCGAGCCTAAAGGGCGGCTACCTGGCGGGTTAGACAAATTCAGCGTTGACTTTTGCAAGTCTTAGATGTACAATTTATTTAGATTCTTGATTGTCGCTTCCTTTTGGGAGCGATTTTCAATTTTACTGTAACCCCTAGACAAAATTACGGGCGAGGAGGCCGCCCGTAAGTTAGGGAAATATGGGGCAAATTTGATTCAGCGTGCTACGCAACGTATTGCATAACCCATATATTTGTCGCTGGGATACCATAGACTAGCCATACCTGATTCGAAATTAAATACTTTTGCCGCATCTTTATCATTTGCAAGAGATGACCATATACTGCCTCTTTTGCCGACGCTGATGAGTCCATTAGCATAACCTCCTGTTGGCACCAGTGAGATCGGGGCCTTATAAAAGGCGATTTTATCTGCGCTGGCATAATTAATAGGGAAAGTAGAACTATTGGTTATGCCATATCTGTATAGCAAAACGCTATAGTCCGTAGCCTCGCCGCTATTACTATTGTTTGGCAAACTCCAACCTGCAGGACAGATAGAACCAGTTGCCACAAACGAGCTCTCCTTAGTACTGCTAGTGTTATATACGCCAGTTCCGGCTGTGGCCGTATGCCAGTTGTAAAGATTGCCTAACTCGCCAATTTGTATAATATCGCCCTGCTCTATGCAGTTACCGTATTGAAATTTTATACAATATTTATAAGTTTCTTCAGAATTTTCCTCAATACTGTAAACGCGTGGGGTATTAATGGCGGTTTCATCACTATAATATCCCCAGCTTTCATCCCCTTCAGTTTGTGATATTGGCAAAGTAAAGCCATTCGCAGGATTATCTGTATTGGTATCATCTAACACTGACACCACTAAGTCTTCTTTCTGTAGATCTAGGTTTTGTGTCATCCAGCATTTACCATCAGCTAGTTTGGCTATGCGGTAGAGTTTGTTGTCACGTGAGTCTGGCAGCATGATGGTGGGTACGTTGTCTTCTATGGTAGTGTTATCTGCTTTGAAAGGATTTGGTGTAGGCACTGAGCTACATATGGCTGTAGTCATGTCTTGCATAGTACGCAAGGCTGCTGGGAAGCCAGTATCTGCTAAGATATATTCTAGCTCACCAGTATAAGTACCAGCTGGCATGTCACTTGCTACTTTTACACCATAGTTTATATCTACTTCCTCATTTGACACTGGAGTAGTGCCTCTGGCTACTACAGCTAAATCGTCTATAAGTGGCATAGCAGTGTATTCTTCACCATCTAAAGTATAGCCCCATGTATTGTCTGCTAGAGTACCATCACTTACTGGAGCAATATAGTATTCTGAGCTAGTATCACCATTTAGGTAGAGATTGGTAGTATTACCTGCCATAGCTATAGCTACTTCATAACCAAAGGTTTTATATACTGTTGCGTAGGATTTAGTATCTATGCTACTTACTATAGCTTCATCACTATCTGCTTCTCGTGTAACCGTAATAGTAATCTTATCATCTACTACTAACTCTCCTTCACGATTAGTATTGGTATCGTCTGTAGCGGCGCTGGTTGCTGGTATCACTAAGTTACCTACTAGTACTGTAGCTGCAAGTATGGCTATAGTACCGCTAGCTACTGTGGCGAGTTTTTCTTTTTTACTAATTTTGTCACTGTTTTGATGTTTGCGGTATTTATGTATTAACACTGTACATACAGTGGCTAGTGCTACTGCTAGTAATATTGCTGGCAGTATAATACTAGCTGCAGGGGAGCTAGAGAAGGTACTGCCACTACCTACTACTCCCGCACCTGTATCTGGTACTATGATGTTTGTTTCTTCTGGTGTTGGTGTTGGGTCTACAGGAGTTTCTGCGTCCTGTAGGATGATTTCTATAGGTATGGTAGCCATATAGTTTTCCTCCATGTTATTTAGTTAATATTTCCCTGCGATGCTATAAAAATGGCACCGTGAGGTGCTTTACCATCATTATCACTAACCAAAGCTAAGTATCTTCGTTCAGCAATATGACTCCTCATGGTGCCATTTTGCTTGCTGAATAATAATACTTTTTAAAAAGCTTCGGTTTTGTTAATAATAATGGTAAAGCACTTCCATTATAGCATGAAGGATGTGCACTATGCAAGCTCCAAATTCAAGAATTTACGCCATTTGCTGATATCGAGGAACATTAAGGCAAAACTTGGCGTTAGCAAGTTTTGCCGCCGAAGGGGCGGAGC
>JAZNGO010000028.1:0-2670 GCA_045576515.1 Candidatus Nanosyncoccus sp.
TCTTCTATGCCATTGACAAATCTGGCGAAGACGACACAGGCATCATTCGCCGCGTCAAAAATGGCAATCTTCGGGCTTATCTGAACTTCTCCGTTCTACCGCTGATGTCGACCAAAATGCGTGAAAAAATCACACAGGAAGACATCGACTATGTAGTCGAACTTATGGAATCTTATGCATAGCAACCAAACCCTTAGCCCCGCTAAGGGTTTTTACATTAAATAGAGAACTTAGCCCTACTTTAGTTAAGAACAAAGTTGCCTTCAATACTTACATTGGGCCTCACCTTTTTCAAAAATTAAACCCCTAGACTAACCATCAAATCCGTGCTATAATTAAAACACATTCGGGAATACCCGCCCATCCCTAGATATATACTAGGGAGTATTTTTTTAGCAATAAAGTTTCCTAAATCCATCTCTTATTAAAAGCAAATCAGAGTCCGGCACGCTTCCCATCTTTCTACATAAACGATAGACACTCAATACCCTCGCTTGCGCCAAAACAGCATATTGTTTTTTATGCTTAAACTCAAACATAGTATACCAAAGCCCCTCATGAGGTTGCGAAGTCAAAGGCACACCCATAAAACCAAATTTACTGAGTTTTCTAAGCACTAAAACAGGGCGCAAAAACAACTCTTGTTTCCCATTGATTTCGACACCAACATTTTCACCCATAGAACACCACCATATATCACCCTCTTTAACATTGCGGAATACTCCCGCAAAATGTAAATCGGACTTCACTCCTATCCACCCATAAAAATCTTTATTTTCTAATTTTTCCATAAAACTCCATCTTACGTTTCCTACCAGAAAATCACACCACATTTAATCTTTCAACCAGCTAATTCTGTCTACGGTTCAAAAATAAATCAAAAGAGTTTTACTCCACCCCCTTACAATATTCTAATCAACAGAATCTTTAAGCTATTTCGCCATGTCATACGACCGCGCATAGCGATAAATGAAAACCGGGTTGCCGCTATGGTCGTAATAAACCGCACCGGCATTCTTATAAAGATATTCCTCACCGCCTTCGCCTCGCATTATCCGCTCTAACTCTTGAGCCCCAGGATATTCCTCACTACCTACCCACATAAAAGCCAAGAACAAACCTTCCTGATATTCCTCTTCATCTACATCAATTGCTTTGCTAACATCTAGTGACCATACCTTATTACCATCAGTATCAATAAAATAGAATTCCATCGGTGTAGACGAAGCAACCGACGCTAGCCCCTCACTAAAATCACCCACCCGATACGCTTTACCTAATTTTGCTTCAAAACTATCAGCTAATTTCTTACCTTCTTCAACCTGTGGATCTACCGCGCAACCCGAATCACTTTCTCTTCCAATCTCCTTTATCATATTCCCATCAAAATCAAAACATCCTTCTATGTAACCTCTCCCATCAGATTCAACCACAGCTTCAAACGTTTTATTTAAGAAAGTTCCAGACTCATATTCTATATTTTCATAATTATAGTCAACTACAACATTCCCACTAGTATCAATCACGCCCCAATAATTATCCACATAACTATAATTACTATCAGTATCTTTTTTCGAAGTTGCCACTGCGGCATAACCATTCATAAAATCTTCAACTCGACTAAATTGACAAGGTATCACAAGTTCACCAGTTTTATTAATATAGCCGTACTTCGCTCCATCTCCCGCGTCAACCTTCTTTTCAACATAGACTCTAGCTCCATATCCATCATTAGAAGAATCATCCGCCCCACTTCGACATTCAACTGGCATCAAACCATCCGCAAAATCCCCTGCTTTTGCATATTGAGAATCCAATTCAAAAGCTAACTTTCCAGCAGTATCCAAAAAAACCGTCTTACCATTACTATCCTTCGCAGTTAGTAAACCATCATGGAAATATCCATTTGGCGCATATTCAAGATCTAAATTAGTTGTATATGTATATCCTCCGGTATTTACTGTCTGGTTTGATACGCTACCGCCACCACCACCAATACCGCCAGAACCACCAGACATCTGTTGCCACAGAGTCTTTTCACCAAACGGCACCAAAAACACAATTACAATTATTATTGCCACTACAATCAAACAACTTCCAAGTACCATAAAAGCTTTTTTAGACGATTTTTTCTTAGGCATTTCTGTTGGCGCCTCTTTCGAAACCGGCTCAGAAGAAGCAGCCAAATCAACTGAAGCTGCTTGACTAGGCTCTGCCAAATTAGTCGGAGCAGGATTGATCACAGCTGGCCCATTCTGCTCCACCGGAGTCACTGGAGCTGGCCCAGTCGTAAGATTAACTGGTTCAGTCACAGGAGCAACTGGCTCAACTGGTGCAGTTGGAGCAGTCTCATTAACTGGCGTAGTTGGAGTAACACTACTGGCTGGCGCAGTTGGTATAGTCCCCGCGGCAGGCTCAACCGGCGCAGGCTTCGGCTCTACGGCCGGAGCAACTCCATTACCGGGTGCAATCGGAGCCGACCCACTTGGCTCGTTTGGCGGAACTATATTATTATTGTTCCCCTGTCCGCTAGAGGCAAAATTATCACTATCCATAAGCACATTATACTATACTTCACTAAATAACAATAGTATTACAATATTTTATTGTATCAATTGTTTCCTAACCAAACAAAAGCCTCACAACAAAAAAAGAGGGCTTGGCCCCGCT
>JAZNGO010000029.1:0-16621 GCA_045576515.1 Candidatus Nanosyncoccus sp.
ATTGAATGTAGTTAAATCGCAACCTGTATCAATAATAGCAACCGTCACCTCGCTGGTGTTTTCAAGTTCAATAGCAGAAATAGCCTGATCAAGACCTATATCTTCAATACCCCACGAGTTATATTCTGCGGCTTCAAGAAGGGAATCTTCTTCTACGTAGAGGACGTTAGATTCTTTTTGGATATTCTGCATCGCATTTTCTTTTTCGGACGGGGAATTGTAATATAAGAAATATTGGTTGTTTGGAGCTTCTATCACTTTGGTGGCACCAAGGGTGTTTTCCGGTTTTTCGGTGCTAGTTACTATAATGGTGCTGTTTACGTCTGTGGTTTGATTAGTTTCTGCGAAAGAACTGAAATAATTTTCCATGAACTCGTCTGAAAGCTCAGAGATATTAATGAGTCCATTAGGGTTTTCTACTTTTTTGTGTGACCATGCTAGTGCTAGAGCGAAAAATGTTCCAGCTGTTAGCAGAAAAGTCCCCAAAATAATTGGTATGTTACGTTTTTTCATTGTGTATCCTTATTTAAACTACTTTTTTGTGTTTGTAACAACCAATAAACTCTTACTCTTGAGTACATTATACACAAAATAAAAATAAAAACAAGCGTTTTTATATATAAAAGGGCGTTGTTGCATAATTCACTGCATTTCGGAAGCTGCGCGATGATTTTTAACACTTTGGAGAATAATATGATAAAATAGGTAGTATGCGGAGGGTTACCCAAGTGGTTGAAGGGGTCTCATTGCTAACGAGATAGTCCGGGGCAACCTGGAGCGAGGGTTCAAATCCCTCACCCTCCGCCAGTATGCGCCAGATTTGGCTTTTTTTGTGTTTTATATATATTTTAAAATGTGATATAATAATGGTATGAAAAAGATTAGCAAAATTGTATTACCAATATTAATAGTGGCAGTAGCTGCAGTGGCAGTGCTGGCTGTAAGTGGGAGCGTGTCGGCGCTAACTTTGCAAGAAGGTGCAGAGGCAGCTAGGTGTGATGGGTGCCCGAAAGATTTGTTTGGCGACACTGGTGTGTTTAAGCAGATAACAAATACCGTTTTGTATATAGTAGGTATAATAGCAGTGATAATGCTAATAATAGGTGGTATAAGATATGTGACGTCTGGTGGTGACGCCAAGAAGGTGACAGATGCTAAAAATACCGTGCTATATGCTATTATTGGTTTGGTGATATCTTTTCTAGCGTTTGCTATTGTGAACTTTGTAATAATGGCTTTGCCAAGTTCTGGAGATAAAGCAGAAACTACTGAAACTTCATTTTTGGTTGAGGAAACTAACTGCTAAGAGCGAAATTATTATCTTGTGAGCACCGGCTTTTTGGAGCAGCTTGGTGGCGGCTTTGATGCTGGCGCCAGTAGTCCAAATGTCATCGAAAAGAATATAAGTGATATTAGGGTCTAATGTGGCGCCCGGGCGGATGGCGTAGGCGGAGGTAGCTTGAGCAAGGCGGGATTTACGACTAGCGCCAACTTGGACGGTATTACTGGCGCGAGTAAGTAAGCGTGAAACTTGATAGCTGGAACCACGGATGCGAGCTAGATGCTTAGCAATAAGATAGGTGTGGTCTAGGCCACGCGTACGGATGTGGCGGTGAATAGTGGGCAAAGGAACAATAACTACCGAACCATCAATAGCGGGGAGTGTAGCGTGAAGGAGTTCGGCTAAAGGCCGGGCTAGGGCACGGGTGGAATTAAACTTGAAATCGTAGATAAGCCGGCCGATGAGGTCGGTGCGATTGCCGATGACAAAAGTGGGTGGCGTAGACTTACATTTAGGGCAATTGCCGGTAGGGTTGATGGCCTTACAATTAGGACAAAAGTTGGTAGATTCTAGAATTATGTTATTTTTACAACGATGACAAAGGGCTTCGCCGATGGCGTCGCAACCCCTACAGGAGTGGGGCGCGAGGAGGTCTAGGAGGCTAGGTAATGTTGTATTATTTACAATAAAACTCATATTTCTCTTGATTTTACTATAAATGTAATGTATAATAAAGCATAACAACATAAGTGGAGGAAATATGGCTCGTACCAAAAACGATGACGATTTGCTGATGGAAGACGACCTTGCCGCTGCTTTCCTAGGAGGAGACGAGGAAATCATGGCTCCTGTGGAAGCGCCAGAAGAAGAAGTGGCAGCAGTAGAAGAGGAAGTCCAAGAGTTAAGCGAACCAGTCGAAGATGAGTGGGAAAATACCGACGACTTTCCTGGACAGCTCGCCGTAGATGTCTATGAAACCGCCGACAAATTAGTAGTAAAAGCTCGGACCGCTGGCATTTCGAAATCCGACCTCGATGTCAGTATTTCCGATAATATCCTGACTATATCAGGTGTACTATCTGGAGGTGAGGATGAGCAAACTACTAGGTGGCATATACAAGAATGCTACTGGGGTGAGTTTTCTCGAACAATAGCTTTGCCAGTGCAAGTACGCGAGGATGAAGGTAGCGTAAAAGCAGAGCTAAAGGACGGCGTGCTGACGATAACCTTTGAAAAGGAAAAGACTGAAGCGCCAAAGAAAATTAATATTCAATAATATTAAGAGTGACGTTAAAGGTACCCTCCAGGTGGAGGGTATCTTTTGATGAGTACAATTTAAAAAATATCCCCCGGAGGGGATATTGTGACTATGCGTAATTATGCACTTGCATTGAGGATGTTGACAATAACGAAGTTTACAATAGCGAAGGCCAGAACGCAGATGACAAGACCAATAATACCATAGAGGATGGTATCTTTGGCTTTTTTGACTTTGCCGGCATCGCCAGTAGAGGTCATGTAACCGATACCGCCCACAATAACTATAATAACACATGCAATGCCGAGTACCAAGATGATGGCGTTGATAATGCCGGTAACGGTGGGGATTAAATTGTTATTTCCTTCGCCGACCGGATTTACTTTGGCCTCGTCAGCAGCGAATTGTACGAGTAAATCTTTCATTTTTATTCCTTTTATTACTTAGTTTAAGTTTACAACTTTTTGAGAAAAAAAGCAATAGATTTTTTGATTTTTGGTGGGATTTAATAATTGAGATGAAAAAAGGATGGTGGGGATAATATTAGGTTAATATAGAAAGGTATTAACTTTGGGCTTTGAGAATATCTAAGATAACGAAGTTGACTATGGCAAAAGACAGGACGCAAACGGCCAGGCCGATGCAGGCATATAGAATGGTGTCTTTGGCTTTTTTGACTTTGGCTGGGTCGCCAGTGGAAGTCATATAACTAATGCCGCCGATAATTACAAATATTACGGCGATAAGGCCAGACACGAGGATAATGGCATTGAGGATGTTTAGGACAGTGGTGGGGAGCTGGTCTTTTGTGTCATTGCAACCGGCAGCGTCGATAACGGACTGGGGGGCGCCCTGGGATATTAATTGTTCGCAGCTGTCTTCGGCGAAAACTGGCATGGATATAAGTGTAGTAAAGCCAAGAAGGCTAATAATAGTAATAGTTAATGTTTTAATGAATTTGTGGACCATATATCTCCTTTGATGAAATTGTTTGATTAATATTAGAAGTGGTAGTGTTGGCTTCGCGAATAATGTTGGATACAAATGCCGTAATAATAACGGCGAGAGCTACGATGGCTAGACCTATAAGAGAATACAAGATGGTGTCTTTGGCTTTTTTGAGCTTGCCTGGGTCGCCAGAGGCAGTGGTATACTGAATACCACCGTAGACTAGGAACATCGTAGAGATAACTCCAGCAATGGCCGTGACCCAGTTGATAAGGCTGGTAATCATGTCGCCGGGCGTGGTGCAGGCTACGTCTACACAGCTGCCGATGTTGCCATCACTAACAAGGGCGATACGGATAGACCCCATGATGACATTGGCAGACATAACAATGGCGAGACCAATAAAGCCGTTGGCGAGAGTTTTCTTGCCGGCGGCAACTTTGCTGGCTTCACCACCTGAGAAAGTATATTGGTAGCCACCGTATATAACATAGCCAAGAATAAGATAAGAGGCTGCTACGGTAATATCTAGAGCAATATTGGCGGCGATAATCCAGATATTGGACTTGAGGTCTTCTTCGCTGTGGACGTCTTCTGTGATGCCGCAATCCCAAGATGTAAAACCAATAATATTGGAGCAACTACCGAGCCCTTTGGGGTCATCTGCATGAACGGAAGCGAGTGGTAAAAATAGGGTAGTGGATACAACTATACCGATAGTAGCAAGAATTGTTGTGATTCTATGGGAAATGCTTTTCATATGTATTCTTTTTCTATGATAGCATAAAATGTAGAAAAACCAAAATATTAAAACATAAGGGATATTTAACTCGTATAGTAGGGGCAATGATACGACAAGGGAATAGCCTCGTTTACTGCATTCCGGAAGCTACGCGATGTGGTAATAGAAATTTTACCACACGCTTTGCCCCTCTGGCGGCAAGAATCCACCTAAAGGTAGATTTGCCTTAATGTTCCTCAGCCGTAGTGCACGAGGCCATGATGGACTAAACATAAGAAATATATTTTAACATATATTTGACTGCTATGATAAAAATCTGTATTTTATATTGACAAAAAAGCTTATGCGTGCTATAATACAAATACGCCTTATAAGGGAGGCGGGTTTAGCTATGATGATAAAAAAACGATTGAAAATGAATATAAAAAGAACCGTTTTTAGTTGTTTTTTTGTGATTTTGAGTGTATTTAGTGGGGTGTTGGCGCCGCTAATGAGTACTGCGGATGTGTTTGCAGAGCCAAATACGGCTGAGGAAGTGACGACAGAGAATATAGAGGCGGGTGAAACAGGGGACACGGAAAATAATGAGGGTGGAGAAAGCGTTACGACTGCTACCACAAAAGAGTTGCAGGCTGCAACAGATAAGGACTGCCAGGATAGCTTGGGAGGGTTAGCGTGGCTAGTATGTCCGACTACTGGTAAGATTGCAGAGGCGGTAGGGTGGCTGTATGAAAAGCTCCAAGATATACTGGAAATAAAGCCGGTGAGCATGGAGGATGGCACACCGATATATGAGATTTGGAAGTACTGTCTTAGTGTCACTAATATAGTGTTTATTATTTTCCTACTAGTAGTGATATATTCGCAGATTACAGGGATAGGAATAAATAACTATGGAATAAAAAAGGTACTACCGAAGCTAATAATCACAGCGGTATTAGTAAACCTAAGCTTTTTGATATGTACCTTGGCGGTAGATATATCTAATATTGTAGGTAGTGGGCTAAGGGATGTGTTTGCTTCGATAGAGGAATCTGTGGTGGCGGGGATGGCAAGTGATGTTACAAATGCGGCTAACACGGCTGGTGATTTGTCTAGAGAGGCAAAATTATCTTATGCTAGTATGTATAGCTCGCTATCTGGCGGGGCGGCGCTAGCTATAGGTGCGGGGGCGATAGCTTTTGAGACTGGCGCGATATGGATGCTAATACCAGTGGTGCTGGGTGCGATAGTGGCAGTAGTATCGGGGATAATAACGATAGCTTTGAGGCAAGCAGTGGTGGCGCTACTCATCATGATATCTCCACTGGCGATGGTGGCGTATATATTGCCAAATACAGAGCAATGGTTTAAAAAATGGAAGCAACTACTGCTGAAGATGATAATATTTTATCCGATGTTTTCGCTGCTATTTGGAGCGTCAAGTTTGGCTGGGTTTGCGATAATGGCCAGTGCACAAGATGGATTTGGGGTGCTACTGGGTGTAGCGGTGCAGATATTCCCGCTGTTTTTCTCGTGGTCACTAATGAAAATGTCTGGTACTATGCTTGGAACTATCAATGCCAAGATGCAAGGATTGGCCGCAAAACCGTTGGCCACAAACCGGGCATGGGCAGATGCGCAACGCTTGAGTAGCAAACAAAAACATTTGGCTAGTAACAGAGCGTATACGCCGTCGCTTCGGCTTGTGCAATTTATGTCTGATAGGAGAATATCTAGAGATGCCGATATGGCGGAGAATATGGAGACCGTGAAGAATAGAGCGTTGGCAAGTAATGCTGAGAAGCATTATGATAAAAATGGTAGACCAACTAAGGATGGTGAGCGGGCATATGAGGCACAGGCTAGGAATATGCATTATCAACAGGTGATATTGCGAGACAAGAATAATATGAACAAAGGTTTGGGTCAGTTGACAGCTGTGAAAAATGGTAGTAGTGTGGCGCAGAGAGCTAGACTAAGGGCGCTAGACAATGCAAATGTACTGGCGGCAGATGCTTTGAAGGCGGAGCAAGCTAGGGGCGAGAAGATTGATTACGAAAATGCGATGGGCTTCCATAAGCGTATGGAAGATGCGGTGAACGCGCATTTTGATGGGCAGTATGGTAATCTCAGAGATGACAAAACTGGCAAGCTTATCTACAAGCGCCACTTTAATGGTGATGCCAAGCAAGAGTCTGAGGCTGCGGCTCGCTACAGGGCTGTAGCCGAAGTGATGGAGGGCAATGTTGCTGATGTGCAATATGTGGCAGCTACGGCGGCGCATGGCTATGACACTCAGAAGAAGATAATAGAGACTAAGATGCAGAAGTATTTCGAGTATACGCCACCTACCAAAGATGTGGAGTATCGCCTAGGTGAGCTAACCAAGAGTAGGGATGCTGTGGCTAATATTGACTCGATTATACCGGGGCTTAGAGTACTAAACCAGCGTGGCGATACGGATCTAGTGCGAGAGCAGCTGGAAAATGTATTGAGTCATGGAGTGGATTTGGGGTCACATGCGTCACAATCGCTTGCTAGTTTCTTGATGTTTGAAGTAAAAGACAACGACCCGTTTTTGCGTAGATTTGGTAAGTATATAAATCTTGAGACGGCGAATGTATACAATAGCAATAAGCGTAAGATAATGAACGTGACGTTAGACGAGTATGTAAAGGGGTATCACGAGGGTGAGGTGGACTTGATAACAGATGACAACCCAACCGGTATAATGAAGGCAAAGAAAAATATGCAGCAACTTCTAGAGGGTACATCATTGGATGGTATGGAGCGTACTGCTATGAAGAACCTCGATGATATGCTTAAGAAGGCATATACTGATGATAACGGGCTAAACATAACTAACTATCTAGAACAGCGCAAAAAGATAGAGGAAGCTATGGCGCCACAGTTTATATCTGCTAGCCTTAAGTACCTATCTGGTAGTGAGCAGCTCAAGAGTATGGTGAGCTTTTTGACTGGTTATGATGGCGACGGCAAGGCACGATGGGAAAAAGGTGGCGATCTTGCTGGGGCTAGAGATGAGGCGGAGGAATATTTCCGTGAAAGAACTATAGATTATCTGAGTGCGCAAACTCCAGCACAGTTATTAAATTCTAGGTCAGATTATAAGAATGCGCTAATAAAACATTTGGCTAGACAATACCAAGTGAGTAAGCCAGAAGAGTGGTGGCACGAAGATGCTGTCAAAGAAAGAGAAGAGTATATGGCTGAACTTGAGGATATTCAGACTAGGTATGCTGATTCGGGATTGTCAGAGGAGGATATCATGAAAAAGAGAAGTAAAGATATGTATGATCTTGAAGAGAAAATGTTTGGTGCGGAAATGCGAAGAATCTTGGGCGAGCCTGGCAAGTTGAAACAAATATATAAATCTAGAACGTCTGGTGCTGCAAATAATGCGAAAGACTGGTTCCGATATGCCGTGTTACTGGATGACGAAGAAAAACTTCTCAAACAGGTGAAACAATTTGCTACGGAAAAAAGGCGTAAAGAGGTGGCAAAACAGGGTGGCGATCCAAATGATCCGAGAAACTATCGTCATCTTGTATATGACGAAAATGATATGGAAGAGTATTTGGCAAGGATGAGTGAACTTAGAAGTGAGATAAGAGACGAGTCAACTGAGGAATTTTATAGGCAGACAAGGGCGATGTTGAAAGAGTGGTTTACGGACGCTGAAATAGTGAAGAAATACGAGGATTATTATAAATCTGGTAATTTCTTGGGGAATGATGATTTGTATAGCTTTTTGAAAGAGTTACTAGGGGATCTTGGGAATTACCCTGGCAATGATTAACATGAGACTTGGTGGGTTTTGGTTATGTTTAAGAGCGTGCATATGTTATAATATATAATATATGGCACAGTATAAAGTACCTCAGAACGTAGAGGCGGATGATAAACTTTTGGGGCCGTTTACTTTTCGGCAGTTTGTGTATCTTTTGATTGCTGGTGGGCTGGTGGCACTAACTGTGATATTATTTCGTGTGTTTCCGCTGCTAGCTATAATACCTTTGCCCCCACTGATTTTATTTGTGGTGTTGGCATTGCCGCTTAAAAAAGATCAGCCGATGGAAACATATTTGGCTGCGATAGTATCGTATTATTTGAAGCCGCGTACTAGATTATGGACGCCAGGACAGCGGGAAACAGTGATAAAGATTACGGCGCCAAAAATAGTAGATGACAATAGAACACGTGATATTTCTGGGGAAGAGGCTGGCCATAGGCTTTCGTTTTTGGCGGACATTGTGGATACTGGTGGGTATGCCATAAAAGGCACTGGTAATGGTATTATGCGTGAGGACTTGATGGCAGAGGCCAGTACTGTGGAGGATATGTTTGAAGGGTATCATTTTAGTGATCTTAATAATACCATTCAAAAAGATGAAACTGAGCGCCATGCGGAGGTAGTACGTGAAATGCAAGAAGCGATTGACGCGGATAATAAGTTTGTGTCTACTAATGCGAAGGTGAAGAAGAGATTTGAGGATTTATCGCCGAGCCCTGCCGTGCAAAAGGCTAATAGTGGTGAAGCTGAGCGAGCTACGAATAATGAGCAGGTTAAGGCGGAAGTAACGCAAGATGAAAGTGTGCCAGTAGCTGTAACTTCGCAAGGAGTGACACCATGGAATATTAGTGCCGAGAAATACAATTCGCCAGTAGTGGTGATGCCGGGGCTTACGAATGAAGTAGATAAAAAAGCGGATGAGCAAGAAAAATCTGAAAATGTAGACACAAAACCGCCAAAACCTAGTATAATTGAATTAGCAAACAATACTGATTATACGATAGAAACAATTGCAAAAGAAGCAAAAAGAATAAATGAAAGGGAGGGCGAAGTATTTATCGCATTACACTAAAATATGGAACCACAACAAT
The DNA here is from genome assembly GCA_045576515.1 of Candidatus Nanosyncoccus sp. Lineage (GTDB taxonomy): Bacteria > Patescibacteriota > Saccharimonadia > Saccharimonadales > Saccharimonadaceae > Nanosyncoccus. The sequence goes on from JAZNGO010000029.1 coordinate 9,118, forward strand.
ATTATAATGGACAAGGTGCACCGCAGGTAATAATGCCGGGTCAGCCGATACAACAAGGTATGCCACAAGTAATGATGCCAGACCAAATGGCACCGCAAGGTATGAATGTGGCCAATATGGGGGCTACTGCAATGATGGCAAATCAGGCTATGCCTGTGTCACCAAATAAGGATGTGCCTACTTCTACGCAGTCTACACTTTTAATATCTGAGCTAAGAGATAATGTAGTGATAATGAAAGATGGGTCTTTTCGTGCGGTGGTGGCATGTAAATCAGTTAACTTTGACTTGATGTCCGACATGGAGCGCGAGGGAGTGGAATATTCATACCAGAATTTCTTGAATTCGCTTAAATTTACAACGCAAATATTAGTGAGATCGCAAAGAGTAGACATAGGGCCTTATATAGAAAGACTTTCTGAGATAAGGCGTAACAACGACAATATGCTACTGGGGGTGCTAATGGATGATTATATTAACTTTATTACCTTATTGTCGCAAGAAGCAAATATTATGGATAAGGCTTTCTTTATAGTGGTGCCTTATTATACTTCGGAAGATACCGAAAAAGTGTTGCAGCAAACTAAAAATTTCTTTAAATCTTTTTCTAAGAGTAAGATTCCGGAAGTAACACATATAGATAGGGCAACTTATGATAAGGCAATGTCGGAGCTAACTAACCGTGTAGATTCGATAATATCAGGGCTTTTCCAAATAGGTATAAGCTCGGTGAGGCTTAATACTAAGGAGCTGGCAGAGCTTTATTATAACTTTAATAACCCTGATACTGCGGTGAGAGAGCCACTGGTGGACTTTAGTAAGCTTGCTACGATGTATGTAAGAAAAGGAGAGAAGGAGTAGTATATGGCTAAGAAAAGACAGCTTACTGCGGCAGAGATAGCTGCACAAAATGAAGCAGCAGAAACAGCCGAAATTCAGCGTGTGTTTGAGCAGGGCACCAATACTTTGAGGGATTTGATTTCGCCTAGTGCTATAGAAATACATTCGGATTATTTTAGGCTAGGTAATAAGTACGGGCGGACACTATATGTATATGGATATCCACGGAGCCTGTATACGGGGTGGCTTTCGCCAATTATTAATATAGACGAAGTAGTAGATGTGTCAATGTATATTTATCCGGTGGAATCGGCGGTAGTGATGAAGAATTTGCGCACCAAAGTGACTCAGCTTGAGGCTTCGATGAATATAAATATGGAAAAGGGCAGGGTGCGTGACCCGGAGTTAGAGGCGGCGATTACCGATGCGGAAGAATTGCGTGACCAATTGCAAGTGGGGGCGGAGAGGTTCTTTAGGTTTGGGCTATATATTACGTTGTGGGCAGATTCGCTGGAAGAAATGAAATTTGTGCAACAAAAAATAGAAACTATTTTTGGGCAACAGATGGTTTTTTCTAAAGTAGCAAATTCACAACAAGAACAAGGAATGAATTCTACGGCGCCACAGTGTACTGACCAGTTGCAAATACGGCGCAACATGAACACTGGTGCTATATCCACATCATTCCCATTTACTTCGGCTGATTTAACCCAAGATAAAGGCATATTGTATGGTATAAATATGCACAATAATGGGTTGGTGATTTTTGACAGGTTTTCGCTGGAGAATGCCAATATGGTGGTGTTTGCGAAGTCTGGTGCTGGTAAATCTTTTACGGTGAAATTAGAAGCTTTGAGGTCGATGATGATAGGTGCAGAAGTGATAATTATAGACCCAGAAAACGAATACCAGAAACTGGCAGATGCGGTGGGTGGGTCGTATGTGAGATTGTCGCTTAATTCTGATGTAAGAATTAACCCATTTGATTTACCAAAGGTAGTGGATAATGAAGATGCAAATGATGCTTTGAGAGCAAATTTGGTGACACTACATGGGCTATTTAGACTAATGCTGGGTGGGAATCAGGTGTCTGCAACTGGGCAGGTGGTGCCAGCGTTAACGGCTAACGAAGAGGCAGACCTAGACCAAGCTTTGATAGATACTTATGCAAGGGCAGGTATTACATCTGACCCATTGACACACCAATCTACGCCGCCGACCATCGCAAACCTATATGATACTTTATTGCATATGGAAGGAAGTGGGCCACAGCTAGCGCAGAGGCTGCGCAAGTATACTACTGGGACTTTTGCGGGGATATTTTCGCAACAGTCCAATATAGATATTAACAACCAAATGGTGGTGTTTAATATACGCGACCTAGAAGACGAGCTTCGTCCGGTGGCAATGTATATAGTACTATCTCATATTTGGAATTTGGTGCGGGCCGAGCAGAAAAAACGCTTACTAATAGTGGATGAGGCATGGCAACTGATGCAATATGAGGATTCAGCGAATTTCCTATTTTCACTAGCGAAGCGGGCGAGGAAATATTATTTAGGGCTTACGACTATTACTCAGGATGTGGAAGATTTCATGGGACTAAAGATGGGGCGGGCTATTGTGGCGAACTCATCTATGCAGCTACTACTTAAGCAATCAACATCGGCGGTGGATGTGCTATCGGATGTGTTTAAGCTTACCGAAGAAGAAAAGCGTAGGCTATCTAATTTCCCGGTAGGACAGGGGCTGTTCTTTGCGGGGCAAAACCATGTGCACATACAGATAATAGCATCTGAAACAGAGGAAAGTCTTATCACTACTAATCCGGCTTCAAATACTGCGCAACAGAGGTAGCACCATATATTATATATAATATATGGTGGATCACCCCTGTATAACAGGGGTGGTATTTTGAGGTATTTAGATACACAATAGGGGTGAAACAGGGGCGAATAGATTAGCCCCAGAAGCCGCGCTTTTTGGCGCCACGAAATTCTTCGAGGAGTTCTTTTTGGCGTTTGCTGAGATTTCTTGGGGTTTCTACTGTGATGGTGACAATATGTGGCCCGCGGTCGCCATTGGCACGGAAAGGTACGCCGTGGCCAGATAGTTTGAATGGGGTACCAGACTGGGTGCCGGCAGGGACTTTCATGGTGATTTTACCATCTACTGTTTCAACATCTATTTCGGTGCCGAGAGCAGCATCTACCATACTAATAGTTTCTTCGGATAGAATAATGGTGCCCTCGCGAGTGAGATTTTTGTGAGGCTTGACTCGGATACTAATGTAGAGGTCGCCTTTTTCGCCACCATCGGGAGCATCACCGCCCTTGCCACGCAGGCGTATAGACATGCCATCATCGATGCCGGCGGGGATTTTAACTTTTAAATCTTTGCCATTATGCGAAATAGTTTTGGTGGTGCCGAAGATAGCTTCTTCAAATGTAATAGTAACGGAAGTTTGATAGTCTGCACCGCGGCGGGGGCGCCTGGCGCCGCCAAAGCCAAAAATGCTACCTAGGATATCGTCTAGGCCACCGCCACCGCCAAAGTCAAAGTTGAAAGATTGGCCGTTGAAATTGAAATTGCCATTTTGGAAAGGATTGCCGGCGCCACCGCCGAAAGGATTACCACTAGCGCCACCTACACCAGCGTGACCGAATTGATCGTAGCGGGCACGTTTTTGCTTGTCGCTGAGAACTTCGTGGGCCTCGGAAATTTCTTTGAACTTTTCTTCAGCTTCTTTGTTGCCGGGGTTTTTGTCTGGGTGGTATTTTACCGCTAATTTGCGGTAAGCTTTTTTGATTTCATCATCGGAGGCGGTTTTTGATACGCCTAGTATTTCATAATAATCACGCTTTGCCATATGTATTATTATAACGCGTTGGCACTCAAAATGCAAGAGTGCCAGAAGTGTGGTTGCGTCGCTATACGATGTTTGTGTAATAAAATTATGCTTGTAATTTTATGTGATTTGGATTAGACTTGGTAGAAGTAAATATAGGAGGTAAAGTGCGGCTAGAGGAAATGCTCGTAAGCAACGGTGTAATTTGCCGAATGCCAGATGGTACCAGCTCTCGTGTAGAAGGGAGTTTGTTGTCTAATTCATTGGTAGTAAGAAATTCTGCGGGGTGGGTAACACATAGAATAGAGCGCTCTACAAATGGCGTGGATTTGGTAGTAAGAAATACGTCGACGGGGTTTGTAGAAATGCGGATATCTAATGCGATTTTGTAAAAATAGTTAACCGTGATATAATAGATAGTGGAATATTATTAATTGATGTTATTTGTTAACCCGTTGGTATAGAGAAAAATACCAACAAAAACAATTAGAAAGGGAACTATGGAAATTATTATCCCAATTATTGCTGCAATGGTAGGTGTTGCTGCCGGTGCAGGAGGGATTTTTGCATATAATAAACGCAATGAAAACGGGGGGAAAAATAAAGCAGATGATTTGGTACGCAAGGCTAAGCACGAGGCTAGTGAGATAGTCTTGAATGCCAAAAAAGAAGCTTCGAGGGTGGCCGAAAAAAGCCAAGCCGAGGAAAATGACCGAAGGCGAGAGTGGCGCCAAACAGAAAAGCGCCTAAATGAGCGTGAGTCTACGCTAGATGCAAAGCTAGACCAGCTGGAAAAAAAGACAGAAAAGCTCGCCAAAGAAGAAAAAGAGCTGGAAGACCTCAAAAATGAGGTTCGGCAGATTCGTACCAAACAGCACGAAAAGTTGGAAAAAATAGCAGGGCTAACTAGGGCAGACGCGCGTGATAAGCTTATGAAAATGACAGAAAATGATATCAAGCAAGACTTGGCAGGGCTGGTAGTAAAAGAGCAAAAAGAAATAAAGCACGAAATTGACGAAACTGCTCAGGCGATGTTGCTTACGGCAATGGAGCGGATGTCATCCGAGGTAACAGCAGATCGTACCGTGACAGCGCTAAAGATTCCCGATGAAGATATGAAGGGCCGAATTATTGGTAAGGAAGGGCGCAATATTCAGGCTTTACAGAGAGCTACAGGTGTAGATATACTAGTAGATGATACGCCAGGAATGATAGTGCTATCTAGCTTTGACCCAATACGGCGGCAGGTGGCAAGATACGCCTTGGAGCGCTTGATGAAAGATGGTAGGATAAACCCAAGTTCTATAGAAAATGCAGTAGAAAAAGCTGAACGCGAAATAGAAAAAGAGGTGGTAAGAGCTGGTGAGGATGCGGCGCGTGAAGTAGGTGTCGTGGGGATTCCACGCGAGATATTACATCTTTTGGGCGAATTGAAATTTAGGACTTCTTATGGGCAAAATGTGCTATTGCATTCTGTAGAGATGGCACATATAGCTGGAATGATAGCCGAGGAAATTGGCGCGGATAAGCGTGTAGCAAAAACGGCTACTTTGCTTCATGATATGGGCAAGGCCGTAACCCACAAGATAGAAGGTCAGCATGCGGAAATAGGTGCCGAACTCGCCAAAAAATATGGTATGCCAGATGATGTGGTGCATGCTATAGCAGCGCATCATAATGATATAGAGCCCACTACGCCAGAGGCTTTGATAGTAAAAATAGTAGATGCTATTTCGGCGGCACGGCCTGGTGCGCGTAATATTTCGGCAGAGAATTTTGCGGAAAGAATGCGTGATTTGGAAAATATTGCAACAAGTTTCCCTGGTATAGAGAAAGCCTACGCTATATCGGCTGGGCGTGAAATACGCGTAATAGTAGAGCCAAAGCAAATAGATGATTTGTCGGCGCTAAAATTGGCACGAGATATAGCTACTAAAATAGAGGCAACGATGAGTTACCCGGGTGTAATTAAGGTGAATGTGATTCGTGAAACTCGGGCGGTAGAGTACGCTAAGTAGCTTGCAAAATATAGAGGTTCGTGATATAATTAGGGGGTGAGCGGGTCGGTAGCTCAGTTGGTTAGAGCACGGGCCTCTTAAGCCTGGTGTCGTGGGTTCGAATCCCACCCGACTCACCAACAGGGGAACCTGTGGAAAACTCAGGTTCGAATACGAAATTAAATGGTGATTTATATCTGTAAATCACCCTTTTTTGTGCATCAATTTCTCTACGAGAAAAAACTTCGTCGTCTCGAAAAATCTCAAATTATATTTGAGATTTTTGCTCGTCTTCTCGTTTTATCAAGGTTCGAAACCATATTTCGTACCAAAATGTCCTTTTCGACGAGATCTCCTTTTTCTAATCTGTTAATTAGCGAATTTAGCGAGTTCGAAAACTTTTCTAGGCCCAAGCGCAATTTTTCAGGATTCTTAATTTTGGCTTCAATTTGCTTGATTCTTTCGTCTATATTTACAACATCATTTTGCAAATCCGCCATGTCCTTTTTGAGCTTGTCTTTGACGGCTTTTGGCGACTCTTTGTCGAGTTCGGCGTACTTTTCTGCTAAGCCGTCGATCTTTCTTTGTTTCTGTGTTTTCTGGCCGAGTAGCTCGTGTTTCTCGACAGTGAACTCCTGCATCTTCTTATTCGCATATTCGCTCATATCGTCGACAAAGCTTGTAAAGTCGTATTTCTGGCTGATACGGCCGAATTCCTCGTAGAGTTGGTCCATGATGACATGCATGCGTATATTGTTCTTTGGGCGCGTACAGGCCTTGTTGTGGCATCGATAATTGAGGTAATACGTGCCAGAGTGTCCGCGGTTTCTGGCCGGGATTAGATAGTGGCCACATACTGAGCATTTGATAAGGTGGCGGAATGGCAGGAAGTATTTGCCATGTGTGGCTTTTTGATTTTCGTAGCAGGAAGATTGGATCGAGCCACGGTCTTTTCTAAACAATTTCTGGACTTGGTCGAATTCTTCTTCGGTCACCATTGGTTTGAAGTTTGGCGTGACTACGCGCAGGTCTACATAATTGCGACCTTGCTCCAAGATGCCGTAGTAGAACGGATCGTGGAAGATGCGGTTCGCGGTGCTTTCGCAGACACCGTAGCTTCTGACGTGCTTATTCCGGCGCGATAATTTCGTAGAGCGTTCCACGTTGTTCATCTTCCAGTAATATGATACAATGGCACAAATGCAACGACTTACAAAAAGATTCATAGTTAAAAACATAGATAACTTAAACTTGAGCAATCCTATCATATATGAAAGGTTCTATCTTCCAGATCAAACTGTCATCCAAAGAAAACAAGATGCCTATACAAAAGGAATCTTAGCCAGCAGCGACATAATTAATCAAATCATCATATCTCAAACAGAATTCGAAAAATTAAAACAATCAGCAAACAATAGTATTACTAGAAAAAGCTATCTATGTCTAGATGACAACAGAGTATCTATAAAAGAGTACCAGGGTAACCTTGAAGGGTTTATCCGTGCGGAAGTAGAATTTAAAACTAAAAGCGAAATGGAAGACTACCGCAAAGAATCTTGGATGAGGCAAGATATAACCGCAACCCCACTTGCATTTGATAGCCTGTTAAGCGCGCTAAACAAAAATGAGCTTTCAAAAATATTGAAAGAATATGATATAATAACAGATAAGAATTAACGAAAGGTTGGTTATTAATTTAAAGATCGGAATCTTGTAATTCTAAACCAACCTGTTTCTTTTATCCCATTTTCAATCAAAATCCGCCTACCAAAACCAAAATAAAAAATGGCTTTATGGCATAATATAATCATTGAAGTTCT
>JAZNGO010000030.1:0-12546 GCA_045576515.1 Candidatus Nanosyncoccus sp.
CAAATCGCGTGAGTTAAACTCTAGCCGCACTTTCTCCCGGCCAACAAGCACATCGAATATGTGTAACGCCACCCCGCCCGCAAATTTTATTTGCGTGCGAAGCAGTTCTGTCACTTCGGTTTCGCTTTCCCCGCGCCGCCGAAAGGTGAGCGGCTGACAAGGCGTCATTTCGTACCCGAAGAGCGCCATCACTTCGACCTGCTCTGTGTTGTTAAGTTTTTTCATAATTGACTCCTTAATTTAATTAATTTTAGAGTCATTTATGCGAGCCCGTTTTATTGGCTCCTGGCTACGGGCATAAATGACAATACCACGCAGCTTCAAACTTTTCTCTGTGTCAGTGACCGAAGTATAACACGAGCATTTTTATTATATCACGAAAATGTTATAATATATAGATGAATATTTGGGAAAGTTTACCACATCCATTTTTAATTTTGGCACCCATGGAAGGCGTAACGGACATTATGTTCCGCCAAGTTATCGCCCACGCCGGCCGGCCAGACTTGTTTTTCACGGAATTCACCAATGTTTCATCCTACGCTTCCGACAAAGGCCGCGCCAATGCTCTAGAAAGGCTAGAAACAGCCCCTAGTGACAGTCCCATTATCGCCCAAATTTGGGGTAAAAACCCCGCTCATTTTGCAGAAACCTGCCACGCGCTCGCTTCACTTGGATTTTCAGGGGTAGACCTTAATTTTGGTTGCCCAGACAAGCATGTCAACAAGGCCGGTGGTGGTGCCGCCATGATTCGCACTCCAAAGTTAGCCATAGACTGTTATCACAATGCACTAAATTCCACCCCTCTACCAGTATCCATCAAAACCCGCCTCGGCTGGAGCCAGCCAGATGAATACAAAGAGTGGCTGCCCACCCTCCTCGCCGAACACCCCGCCGCCCTCACCGTGCATTTACGCACCAAAAAAGAAATGAGTAAAGTCCCCGCTCACTACGAGCTAATCCCCGCTATCATCCAGCTTCGCGATGACATTAGCCCCGAAACCAAGCTCATCGTCAACGGCGACATAAAAGACCGCGCCCACGCTCTAGAACTTCATCAAAAATACCCAAAAGTAGATGGTTTTATGATTGGCCGCGGTGTTTTTGCCAATCCATACTGTTTTACCGACCACACCCCCACCCAAACAGAGTTAATGGAGCTTCTTAAGCTACATCTATCTCTATATGAAAAGCAGTCCCAAAAATATCGTGTCTCTTACGAGCCTCTCAAACATTTCTTCAAAATCTACATCAATAACTTCCCTGGCGCCAAAGACCTCCGCGCCAGGCTTATGGACACCCATTCTGTAGAAGAGGCAGCCCAAGTGCTTACTTCTATGCTATAATAACCTCATGGGGTTGGCGATTTAACAATTAAGAGCGGTACGAAGAAAGGAGGAATATGGTTTTTGAGCTATTCTTGAATTTCAAGATTTTCAAAGTAAAAATTATCTTTGCTAAAAAGCAAAGATAACCTAACCTACTAATATTCTACCGCACATTATTGCAAAAGTCAACCCCATTTAAGGAGAACTATGAAAATCGCACTATTAGGCTACGGCAAGGAAGGTAAATCCGCCGAAAATTATTTCGCCAACAAAGGCGCTACTTTTGATATTTTTGAAAATTTCACCACGGAAGAAGCAAAACAGAGGGATTATTCATCCTATGATATAATTTTTCGCTCTCCCAGCGTGCCCCCACTGGGAGCAAATAACGAATCTAGCCTCACACGCTACTTTTTCGACCACTGCCCCTGCCCCATTATTGGCGTTACTGCCACCAAAGGCAAAGGCACCACTTGTTCTTTTATTAAGTCTATCTTAGATGCGCTAGGCGAAGATGCTTATCTTGTGGGCAATATCGGCACCCCAGCCATAGATATTTTAGACAGTCTCACCGCAAATTCTATAGTAGTCTACGAAATGTCTAGTTTTCAGCTTTGGGACCTCACAAAATCCCCCCATATAGCGGTACTCGGCCATTTGGAGCCAGACCACCTCAATATCCACAAAGATTATTCCGACTATCTCACTGCTAAGTCCAATATTGCTCGCTACCAATCTCCAAAAGATTACCTCGTATATTACTCCAAAAATCCTGAAACTGTTAAGATAGCTAAGCATTCCAAAGCTCAAAAAATTCCCTATCCCTACGAAGTACCAGCAGATATCATAGAGGCCATTTGCCTCCCAGGCCAACACAATATAAATAACGCCCTTGCCGCCATCGCCGCTGTAGCTAGCTATTACAATATATCACCAGATGAATTTATCAGAGAGAAAAAAGCCGATATTACCACCGGGCTTAGCAACTTCCGCGGCCTCCCCCACCGCCTCGAGTATCTCCGCGAACTTAATAGCGTTAAATATTACGATGACAACTTCTCTACCAACCCATCTTCTACCCGTGTCGCAATCAACGCTTTCCCAAATAGCAATATCGTGCTCATTCTTGGCGGCCGCGACAAAACCTCTTACCAAGACCTCCCAGAAATCTACGATATCCTCAAGTCCCCCAATATCCAAAAAATCATTCTCATCGGCGAATCCGGCCACGAGCTCGCAAAGCGCTATACCGATGACAGGTTTATGCTGGCAGACTCCCTAGAACAAGCCATTAATACCGCCAAACTCGAAGCCGAAACACTAGATCATCCCGTAGTCATTATGTCCCCCGCCGCCGCCAGTTTCGATATGTTTACCGATGTCTACGACCGCGGCGCCAAGTTCCAAACAATCGTGAATTCTCTTTAATCTCCACGATATATAACGTACGACAAAAATCAGCTCAACGCTATACTATTCGCTGCAATTGAGGAACATTAAGGCAAAATCTACCTTTAGGTAGATTCTTGCCGCCGAAGGGGCGAAGCGATGTGGTAAAATTCCTTACCACATCGCGTAGCTTCCGAAATGCAGCGAGTAGTATGGCGTTAATCAGTCATCAAACCTAAAAATTTAACCTTGCCTCAAGACTACTAATAAACGCTTTCTCAGTCGATGATACAGCAGCAAACCCTTTTATACCACTGCCAGCAAACTCTCTTGCCAGCTCTATCATCTTAAATTTATCTATACCTTTGATTAAGTTTGGCATATTATCATATTTTTCTACCGTTTCATTAGTAAAGTAATTCTCAGCGTAGTAGTCCGCAATTTGCGATGGTGTTTGCGCCCCCATCTGAAATCTCCCCAGCGCATAAGACTTCGCCGCCAAAAAATCCATATCTAATATTTCGCCATTCAGCGTTTTCATGAGCTCAGTTTGAATTAGCTCAAACAACGCCTCGGCATTTTCCACATTTACTTCCCCATCAAAATCCCAATACGAACAAGTAGCATTACTCGCTACCGAGCTACCCATACCATATACCAGCCCTCGCTTCCTAGCCGCCCCAAATATTTTCGAATTCGTAGTGCCATTTAATATGTGGTTTAGACAATTCATCGCAAATACTTCGTTTGGTTCCAAATGCCGCGGAGTCACCAAAGAAAACCCAAAAGTAATATTACTAGCATCTTTCCGCCTTATCGACACTGCCTCACCAGAATGCAGGTCCGCCTGCGGTATCTCAAACTTTTCCCCCTCTTTCAGCTCCCAAGAGTCCAACATTCTCATTATATTACGTCTACGTCCTTTTATCTTGCCAGCTATTATGAATAGCATATTCTTAGCTGTATGAGTTCGTCGATAATGCTCACGAATGTCTTTTAGCTCTATATTGGGAATGGTCTTAATTCTTTCCTGCAAATCCAATATATCTTCACCTACCGCCTGCTGCACTCTGGGCCATAGCAGTCTATAGTAGTCATTCATATACCCAGTGAGCTCACTCTTTACATTTGCCTTCTCGCTCTTCAACTCTTCTTCATTGAATTTTGGCTGGCAAATAGATACTTGCTGTAACTCCATTATCCTTTCCCACTCAAAATCCGCACATTCTGTTTCATAGCACACTGATATATCGCTCGTCCAGGCATTGTGATAAGCACCATTTTTGGTGAACTCCGCCTCATATGCCTGCTCATCTTTGAATTTAGCGTTTGCCCCAAAAGCCAAATGCTCCACCACATGCGGTATCTCATACACTTTATGATTTTTAGCATATTGCATCCCAGCTCGAAATTGTATCCTAGTAGACATCACGCTAGCCCCAGGGATGTCGATAAGCAGCCCCTTAGCCCCGTTTTTTAGCTTTATTTCCTCCACTGAGTGTTTCATAATTGATTTTATTATACCATAAACTACTCTTTCAGAGAAGTAGCAATACTAGTGCTCTCTCTATTGCATAATTCACTGGTATTGAGGAAATTAAGGCAAAATCTACCTTTAGGTAGATTCTTGCCGCCGGAGGGGCGGAGCTTTGGTGTATAATCTCTGATTACACCAAAGCGTAGCTTCCGAAATACAGTGAATTATGCAACAACACCACATTCCACCTAAAAACTTGACATTTTATCACGCTTATGCTATAATGTCACTATCGGATTTATTTCCGCTTAGATTTTGATTTCTTCTTTTTAGATTTCTTCTTTGTTGCGCTTTTCTTTGTAATAGCCCGCTTAGGCACAGCTTTTTTTACTGTTACTTTGGTATCGCGGAACTCATCATCCATATTCTTGTCCCCCGCCGAGATTTCGTTTACGCCCCGCTCAGTCTGCCCCTCAGCCATCTTAGTGAGTTCGCTTTCGTATTCTTCGCCATCGGTGACATTATCCGCTGCAGCTTCCGCCGGAGTAATAGACAGTAGTATCTTTAGCACCTCTTCACGCAAATTCCTCTGCAGCCCATCAAATAGTTTCTGAGATTCGCTTCTATACTCTACTAGCGGGTCTCTCTGCCCCACACTGCGCCAATGTATACCTTCACGCAGATGTTGCATATTTTCTAAATGCTGCATCCACAAAGTATCTAGTACCTTTAGATATACTTCGCGCTCTACTTTGCGCATAGTTTCTGCGCCAAACTCTTCTTCTTTTTTGTGGTAAGCTTCTTCTACCGCTTCCATTGCGCGCTTGTTGCGGTCTTTTTCTTTGCGCATTATCCCAATACCGTGTATCAAATCATCGTCAAAGTCAAATACCGCCTTAAATTCTTCATCAAATTTCTTATTTACTCTAGATGAAAACTCGGTTAGCATCTTAGTTTCATCGCGCATCAGCCGCTTTATTTCTGGATAAATATCGTCGCCCTCCAATATCTTCCGGCGCATCATATATACTACTTTGCGGTGACGATTTATCACGTTGTCATACTGTACTACATTTTTACGGGAATCAAAGTTAAATCCTTCTATCCGCTTTTGTGCCGCCTCTAGAGTCTTGGATATCGCTTTAGTTTGTATTGGTGTATCTTCATCTACCCCAAGCCGAGTCATCAACATTTTTACTCTGTCACCCTGGAATATCCGCATCAAATCATCTTCACAGCTCACAAAGAATTGCGTGGTACCAGGGTCGCCTTGCCGGCCACCACGGCCTCTCAGCTGGTTATCCACCCGCCGGCTATCATGCCGCTCTGAGCCTATCACCACCAGCCCGCCTAGTTCCTTCACGCCTTCACCCAGCTTGATATCAGTACCACGCCCAGCCATGTTGGTGGCTAATGTGATAGCGCCCTTTTCACCAGCTTTTTCTATTATCGCAGCTTCGCGCTCGTTATTCTTTGCGTTCAATATCTCATATGGTATACCTTGCTCGTCTAGATATCGCGCTATTTCTTCGTTATTAGCTATCGAGCCAGACCCTACTAGTACCGGCTGACCTTTTTCGTGATATTTGCGTATCTCACTAGCTATAGCTTTTAGTTTACCTGCCTTAGTCTTGTATATAAGGTCATCTTTATCTACACGCGCTATTGGCTTATTTGGTGGTATTTGTATCACATCTAGTGCATATATCTGTTGGAATTCCTCAGCCTCAGTAAAGGCGGTACCGGTCATACCAGATAGCTTCTTGTATAGCCGGAAGAAATTCTGGAAAGATATTGTCGCTAGTGTCATAGATTCTTGTTTTACTACCACGCCTTCTTTGGCCTCTATCGCCTGGTGCAAGCCCTCATTATACCGCCGCCCTTGCATTAGGCGCCCAGTATGCTCATCTACTATTATCACTTCGCCAGAATTAGTCACTACGTAATCTTTGTCGCGCTTAAATATTATCTCTGCCCGAATTGCCTGCTCTAGGTGATATACTAGTCGTGTATTTTTGGTGGAATACAAATTATCCACACCCAATATTTCTTGTACTTTTTCTATGCCCTTATCTGTGAGTGTAACACTGCGACGCTTTTCATCCAGTATGTAGTCATCTGGCGTAAGCTTAGCTGCTACTTTGGCAAATTGGTAATAAGAATCCGGATTGTCCCCAGCTGGCGCAGAAATAATTAGCGGTGTCCTCGCTTCATCTATTAGTATCGAATCCACCTCGTCTACTATGGCAAAGTTGAGCCCTCTTTGGCGCAAATATTGCACTTCACTGGTCATATTGTCACGCAAGTAGTCAAACCCAAATTCATTATTTGTACCATAAGTAATATCCGCCGCATAAGCTTCCTTGCGAGTAGCTGGCCTTAAGTGCAAAAATCTCTCATCATCATGGTCTTTATTTTCGTAATCTCTATCATACACAAATGATGCATTATTGATAATTACACCTACGCTAAGGCCCAAAAAATCATATATCGGCCCATTCCACCCCGCATCACGCTGAGCTAAATAATCGTTTACTGTCACTACGTGCACCCCACGCCCTGTCAAGCCATTGAGGTACGCTGGGAGCATCGCCACTAAAGTCTTACCTTCACCGGTTTTCATTTCAGCCACTGCGCCTTCGTGTAGCACCATACCACCTATCAGCTGCACATCATATGGCCTTAGCCCCAGTATCCGGCGCGAAGCTTCCCGCGCCACCGCAAACACATCCGGTAGCAATTCGTTAAGTATTTTTGCATCATCCACCGGTGGGCGCTTTTTCCCAGTCTTGTTTATACCTTGCTCAGCTCGCGCCACCTTCAAAGCTTTGTCTATTTTTCTCTTGAATATCTCTGTCTGTTCAGCTAGTTCCTCATCGCTCATTGCCTCATACTTGGGTTCTAGCTTATTTATTTCTTGCGCCTTCTTCCACATGCGCTTTAATATCTTTTTTTGCGCATCACCAAATATACCTTGTAGGAATTTCGTAAGCGCGGTCTTATCTGCCAACTTATCGGTAGGCTTTTTCTCTTTTTTCGCCATAATAACTCCAATCTACCCCCTATTCTACCATATTATTTCCGCTTGATAAAGAGATTTTTCCAATTTTTCTTCTGCCGATGCGGCTGCACCTCTAGCTTATAGCGACGTATCTGCCCCATGAGCTTTGCTTCCACCAAATCCACCCCAGCAAATACATTGCTACACTCATCATGCGCGGCTATTACCTTACCACCCACTAGCTCCATCGCTACTGATATGTTGTATTTGTCGCCTTTACTTTTGCCTATTTCTGTCACCACTACCTTGGCCACTACATCTTTTTTTGTGCCTCTAGGCAAATACCTATCTAGCTTACCTATACGCTTGTTTACATACTTTTTGAGTGGCTCTTCTACTTTGTAGTCATCCCCTCTTATGTCGATTTTTTCTATCATTTTTCCTCCTTTGGATTATTATTTATTATATCTCTTTCTTTCCATCAAAATACGGCCTTAACACTTCTGGTAGTTTCATTTTACCACCATTTACTGCATAATTTTCTATCATCGCTACCAATGCCCTAGCCAGCGATACCGCCGTACCATTTAATGTATGCATACATTCTACTTTGCCATCTGTTCTACGTACTCTGGCATTTACTGCCCGTGCTTGAAAATCCGTACAATTACTACAACTAGTAATTTCTTGGTATTTCTGATTTACTGGCGACCAATATTCTATATCATATTTTTTTGCCGCCGGCGCACCTAAGTCTCCTGCCGCTATATTTATTACGCGGTATGGTATTCCTAGCTCTTGCCAAATTTCTTCTTCTACGGCAAGTATTTTTTCATGAATATCCGCACTTTGTTCCGGCAAACAAAATACATACATTTCCAGCTTATTAAACTGATGCACCCGGAAAAGCCCTCTAGTATACTTACCGTATGCCCCCGCCTCTTTACGAAAGCACGCGGAATACCCCGCATATAGTAGCGGTAGCCTGCTTTCATCTATTATTTCATCCATGTGATAGCCCGTAAGTGGCATTTCCGCCGTAGCTATCAATGCCAAATCTTCACCTTCGATAAAATATTCATCGGATTGTTCACTAGTGCGCGGGCAAAAACCACATCCTTCTAGCACTCTAGAGCTTACCATATCCGGCACAGTCATATAGGTAAATCCATGTTTTATCACCTTATCTAGCACATACTGAAGCAAAGCATTCTCTAGCAAGGCCAACTCATTCTTTAGATAGTAAAATTTCGCTCCCGCCACCTTAGCCCCTCGTTCAAAGTCCACCCAGTCCCTACTCACGGCATAGTCCAGGTGGTCCACCCCAGTAGCATGTGGCTCACCCCATTTACGCACTTCCACGCTATCTTCCTCACCCCCTAGTGGTACATCGGGTAGTATTACATTAGGCACAGTATTTACTGTAGCCTTAAGTTTTTCTTCTATAGCACCTAGTTCTTCATCTAGCTTTGCAAGTTCCACTTTTACTGCCTTACCAGCCTCTATCAGCTTGGCATCCGGCTTACCACCCTTCATTTTGTTAGCTATTTCATTACGTTTTTGTCTAAGCTCCTCTACTCTTGTGAGCTTAACCTTGCGCTCATCGTCTAGCGCTAATAGCGCCGGTACATCTACCTGATACCCCTTTTCCTTGGCAGATTTCTCTACAAGTTCCGCATTATCTCGAATATATTTCACATCTAACATATCTTCATTATACCACTATTTATCCGCATTGTCGCATGATATAATACCTTTATGGACCAAAACACTTTTATTGTTTCACCCACTAGTCAATATATTTCTCTTACCCCTGGCCAAACTTACTCGGGTGCTATCACCATCACCAACCCTTCCGGCGCCACAGCCGATATCACCTACCAAGTGTCCCTCACCCCCTATAATGTCATTGGAGAGGATTACACTGCAGACCTTGCTACTATCTCCAACTATTCCCAAATAGTAGATTGGGCCACCATTACTACTCCCACTGGCACTATCACTCCCAATAGTTCCACCGAAATTCCTTTCACTATTACTGTCCCCGCCGATGCTCCCGCTGGCGGCCAATATGCTGCCATTATTGTAAGCCAAATACCTTCAGATACTACTAATACTGTAGGTAGCTCCATAGGTATTGCTAGTATTATTTATGCCGACGTTGCCGGCACTACCACCCACTCAGGCCAAATTCTCGACAACTCCATACCAGGCTTTTCTCTCACTACCCCTATTTCTGTCAGCGTTTTAGTAGACAACACCGGCAATGTCCACGAAACTGCCACCATAGAACTATCTGTCGTAAATTCCATTACCGGCGAACATATCTTTCCTCAAGATACCAGCTCTAATACCTTCACCGAAGTCATCATGCCAGATTCTACTCGGCTTATCATGCGCCGCCTCGACAATCTTCCTTCTCTAGGTATAATTACAGTCACCCAAACAGTTTATTATAATGACGATACCTCCACCATTACACAAAATGTCATTCTTTGCCCCATTTGGTTTATTACTCTCGTAATCCTTGCTATCACTAGCATTATTCTCACCCTTATTTTCCGCTCCCATTCCCGCAAAACTACAAAAAATAGCTCCTAACAAATGGCATAGCATCTACAAATACCTTCTATTCTAAACTCTCAAATAGTTTTTGCCAATCTTCTAGCCTCAAATCCCCAGGTCTAGCATCCGGCGCAATGCCCACTTGGGCAAACAATTGTATTAGCTCTTCCTTAGCCCTTAATCCAGCCAAATTATGTATCAGCTTTTTGCGTGGTGCCTTAAACCCTTGCCGAATCAGTTTAAATACTTCAGGCTGCACTATAGGCGCATGCGATTCCAGCACTATCACCTGGCTATCCACTTTGGGTGGTGGCGTAAATTCCGCCTTACCTACCACTGGCCCAAGCATTACATCGGCACGATTTTTCACCATTAACGATAGTATGGTTTCCTTATCAGCCACTATCCGCTCCGCCACTTCTTTTTGAATAAGTAGTACTATTCGCTCAGGTCTTGGCTCTAGCCAAAGCAACTTCTCTATTATCGGGCTGGTAATATAGTATGGTATATTGCCAGCCACTACATATGACTCTTTAATGCCGCCAAAATCATACTTTAGTATATCTGCATTTACTACTTCCAGATTTTTACCAGGGAAAGATTTTGGCAAATTCTGAGCTAATCTTGCATCGTATTCTATCGCTATTACTTTTGAGAAATATTTTAGTAAGCTACTGGTTAGCGTCCCTAATCCTGGCCCTATCTCTATTGCGGTATTCGCCATCTTTGTTGTGTTGGCTACATTTGGCTGCTTTTGCTGCTCTACCTCTGTAATATCGGAACTTTCATAGGCGCCTCCATAGGCCGCCAAACCAGCAATTTCATCCAGTATTATGCGGTTTTTAAACCAATGCTGCCCTAGTGCTTTATTATTTTTCATGCTTTATCTACCATCGTGGTTAGTCCAGTCTGTCGCTAAGTCAAACTGCTCTGGATTACTAGCTGCAAACCCACCAGTATCATATACCTTACCTGGCCCTAAGCTAGTTTCTACTACTGTGCAACGCGGATATAGGCTTAGGTTTGCTGCTACTAGCACATAGCCATCTTGATCTACCTTAGCACCGTCCTCGCGTACAGTGTAACTTCCGCCGCCACAAGCACCCATTACTATTGCCATATTGAGGTCGTAATAAGTCTCCTGCCTTAGCACTGTAGTACCATCTGACTTGGTATAGGTATAATAATTTCGCCCCTTACTTACCGTCAAAGGATTCCGCTCTATAGCAGTTGCCCCTACCGCCACTACGCGCTCTACCGGTTCTCGTACTATTTCCTCGCTTACTAGCTCACGCGATACTTCCACATTATCTACATACAACACATTGTAGCTCACTCTTTTTACCCCCACCTCACCTAGTTGCCGCACCTCACTTATACCAGGTTCAAGATTGTAGTCTTTTTCCGTACGCTCGGTAAATGGTATTTCTTCATCTATCGTCAAAGTCCGCCCACCATTACGCGTAATCTCATATACACTTGCCACGCCAGCCTCAAGAAAGCTAGTATTCGGTACTAATTTTATAGTATCTCCATCGTATATCGTAAGCCCAGCCTCTTTGGCAATATCCCGCGCATCTCGGCTGGCTGTCATTATGTACTTAGTAGCCTTACCATCTCGTACCACCACTGGTCGCGCCCGATAAATATTGACATGGTAATTATCCGCATTTATTTCACTATCTAGCCCAGGTTCCACCCTGTCACCATCATTTATAACAATATCTGCACGTTCCAGTGCTTCACGCACAGTATGCGCTTCTGTTCGCACTGTCAATTTCGTACCATCATCATAAAAAGACACATATTTAGCATCTTCTATAGCAAAAGTATTCGGCGTATCATCGCCCACCGCAAAAGTGCTCCTCCCCATACAGCCACATACTACACCAAAAACCACTGCCATAGAAACAACAGTTACAACACTTAAAATCCAATCAACTTTCTTCGAAAGTTTCATTCCCTTATTATACCACAGTTTACCCCAAAATACTAGTCCTTATCCCTATAAAAACCCGCACCTTATCAGTGCGAATTTTCATATTCTCATTTCTAGGTGGTGTCAAAACTCACATTTAGCCAAAATAGCTCCATACTCTCCACCCTACAACATTGCACTATACCTCCCAATATAGTACTTTTTTCGGCTTAGGCTGCTTTCAACGTGGGATTCAGTCCAAACCTACTTCTATTTTAGCATAGGCAAAATCATTGTCAATATTGATTTTTTATATTTTTCATGTCATAATAATACTTGACAAATACACCAGTATATTTTATCTTATTTTTACCAATTTTTATATGAGCTTTTTATGTGATATAATAAAAGCATGAACTGGAGGAAATGGTGTGATGATTTTGTGCTAGCAGGCAAAGGTATTCTTCTTGCTACCAAGGAAAAACGTTTCTGGTATGGTTTTATTCCCACCTTTTGTTTTTTTAGTATTTTAATTAACCTTCTAGCTGGTGGTTTTTCTAAATTTGAGCTCATGGCTGCCACCGGTTTTTCTGGTACCATTACTATTTTAAAAGACGCTTTTTTGAGCATTTTTGGCGTTAATCAAGTATTTCTAGACTGGCTTCCCACCTTTTTAATTAGCCTACTCCAAGGCATATTGATCGGACTCATTGTCCTTTTGTGGCAAAAAAAGAAAAAGGACAATTCTGCCAATCTAGAAAAAGCTGGCATCATCACGGGGCTAATTGCCCTCGGCGCCGGCTGCCCCACTTGTGGTACCACACTCCTTACCCCCCTACTTGGCGCTATTTTCTCCACTGGGTCACTC
>JAZNGO010000031.1:0-8820 GCA_045576515.1 Candidatus Nanosyncoccus sp.
TCCCTAATATAGATATACTTGGGGGCTTACTAGTTTTGTGGTATAATGGAGTTATGAAGCATAACCATTTTGTTATACCAATCATCAGCATAGCAGGACTCGCAGCGTTACTATTTATGCTGGAATTTACATCTCCGACGGAAATTGGACCGTTCGGAGTTTTGTTATTTTTTACAACAGTATATATAGTCTCTTTTGGTCTTATCACTCTTGTTATGCAAAGTTTTATGCGTCTAGCCTTCAAAAAAGAAACTTTCCATGGCAAAGATTATTTATATGCCGCAGTACTAGCTTTTGGGCCTATTATGTTTTTAATGGCGCGTTCTTTTGGCGCTATTAACCTTTGGACTAGCGCTTTAATATGTATTTTTATATTTTTAGCCGAATTTTTAGTAGCAAAGCGCGTATAATGTGATAAAATAAGCATATGGATAATGGTCATTCTGCCCCAACCAACAGTACGCAGCCATTTTTTACTATTGGGCAAGGTAATAACGATCCAGATATAAATACCTTTGAAGCAGAAGACAACCTCAACACATCCGATAACCCCTCTGAATGGGTTGGTCCTTCTCAAGGCCGCAACCTAAATACAATAGGCGATAGAGCCATAGAATCGTATAAGCAAGACAATGAGGTCATTCACAACCAAGAATTAGGCGAGGTAATAGATATGGCGATGCCGCCAAATATAGGCGCTTCAAAGCATGCAGCAAGCAACAATGTGGATACTCTACGCCACACAGAAGATGGTATAGGTGCAAAAAAACGCGAGAATGGAAATGACATCATAAGAGACACGCAAAAAGACGTGGTCGAGTTCAATACAGGTAAGATTTCCCCTGCAGAAGTTATAAGCCGCTTGCAAGAGGAAAGCAACGCATATATACAAACGGAATTTGGGAGGGAGCTAGGCAAATGAATGTCATCTGTTCTTGTAATTTTTACAACATTAATCTAGCGCAGGAGGAGGGCATCTAATGCAACCTTGGGTGGTAGCTCTAATAATCTCACTAGCTATAGGTATTATTGCTGGCATAATTGGTGGTGCTAGGGTATCTAAGCTTCGTAAGGCCAAGAAATACGAGCGTGGCCTCAAGATGATACCGCTACTAATTCATTTGCCACCCACCACCGATGATATCGAGGCTGGCGGCCGCGATAAACGCGACATCGCCAACGAAGCTATATCCAAAGCTCAAGTCATGTATTCCATCCTTTCGTCCACCCTTACCAAGGGTGTTAAATCCCAGCTTTACGGGCAGCGCCATTTTTCATTTGAAATAATAGCCAAGGACGGCTTTATTAGATACTACGCCGTGGTTCCAGCTGTACTTACAGAGACAGTGAAGCAAGCAATACAATCCGCCTACCCTACCGCACGCGTAGAGGAAAAACGCGAAGAAAATATCTTTGTAGGTGGTGGCGGTACAGAAGCCGTAGCCGGCGCCGAGCTAAGCCTCAACAAAGATTACTGGTTGCCTATAGCCACCTATGAGGACACCAAGCGTGATGCTCAGTTAGCCATCTTAAACGCTCTATCTAGTGTGAGCAAAAACGAAGGTGCCACTGTACAAATTTTATTCCGGCCTGCACAACAAAATTGGTCAGAAAAGTCCAAACAATACATCGAAGATATGCAAAAAGGAAAGAAGAAAACCACTTTCGGTGGAGGTATTGGTAACTTTGCCATAGACCTCATCCGTGCCCCTTGGGAAGTGCCTGGGGAACACGAAAAAACTGAACAGCACGAAACAGTTACCAGTATCAAACAAGATGAAATTACCGCCATTACCAATAAAATGCGCTTCCCGGCCTTTGAAACTCTTGTTCGCATTATCGCTAGTTCCGAAAACAAAGCACGCTCAGAGGCCATAGTGGGGGGAATTGTTTCGGCCTTTTCTCAGTTTAACTCTCCCGAGCTCAATGGGTTTAAAGTGAACACCTTCAAAAATCCTAAAAAGTTGGTGATAGACTACGCTTTTAGATTTTTCCCGCTCGGGACTCGCTCCAATATCCTAAATAGTGTAGAGCTAGCCTCCATTTTCCACTTACCAGAGCAAACCGCCATACCAAATTCCCAAGTAGAGCGCCAGCTCACCAAGCAAGTGGATGGTCCAGCCCGCCTTGCTACCGAAGGTGTATTCCTGGGCACCAATGAATTCCGCGGTGTGCAAAAAGCTATTTACCTTGGTGAGAAAGACCGCCGCCGCCACATGTACGTGATTGGGCAAACCGGTATGGGTAAGTCGGTATTCCTAGAAAATATTGCTTTTCAAGACATGTGCGATGGCCGTGGCTTTGCCTTTATAGACCCGCACGGTGATGCGGTAGAGGCATTGCTTCAGCGCGTGCCAGAGGAGCGTATCGACGATGTTATCTATTTCGACCCAGCCGATATCGAACACCCGGTAGGCATGAATATGTTTGAGTACACCAGCGATGACCAAAAGGATTTCATCGTACAAGAGGGCATTAGTATGTTGCAATCACTCTTCGACCCGCAAAACCAAGGCTTCTTTGGCCCCCGTGGTCAGCACATGTTCCGCAATGCCGCCCTGCTTCTGATGAGCGACCCGGCCGGTGCTACCTTTATAGATATCCCTCAATGTTTCACCGACCCTGAGTTTGTCAAGTCCAAGCTTAAATACGTCACCGACAAAGCCGTATACGACTACTGGACTAGAGAATTCCCAGAAAGTAGGAAATCCAATGATTCCGGCGAAGTTATCACTTGGTTTTCTAGTAAATGGGGGCCATTTATTGCCAACACCATCATGAGAAACACCTTAGGGCAGGTAAAATCTGGCTTTAACATTCGCGAAATTATGGATAACAAAAAAATCTTCCTAGTAAACCTCTCCAAAGGTCGGCTCGGCGATATTAATGCCAATCTACTAGGTATGATTTTCGTAATGAAATTCCAACAAGCTGCCATGAGCCGCCAAGACATCCCTGAAGACCAACGCCAAGATTTTTGCCTTTACGTAGACGAGTTCCAAAACTTCGCCACCGATAGCTTTGAGTCTATCCTTTCTGAGGCAAGGAAATACCGCCTCAATCTAATAGTAGCCAATCAGTTTATGACCCAGCTCACTGAGAAAATCAGGGAAGCGTTACTCGGCAACGTAGGTACCATCATCTGTGGGCGCATCGGCGTAACAGATGCCGACCTCATGGTAAAAGCCTTTACCCCCACTTTCTCCGCCGAAGACCTCACCAAAACCCCAAATTACTCCGCTGTAGCCAAGGTAATGATGTTTGATATGCCATCTGCACCATTCACCATGAAGCTTCCTCCGGCTATGGGTGAACCCAACGAAGAACTTATGGATACCCTCAAAGCATACTCTGCTACTAAATTTGGCAAAACTCGTGCCGAGGTAGAGAAGGAAATTCAAGACCGGTGGAGCTCTGCCGAAAAAGCTAAAAAAGCGGAAAGTCCTAAAACGTCCGTTGAGCCCACAGAAGGCCTCGTAGGCACGCCTTTATCCAAAAAGGCTCCTACTCTCGATTCTGCTGCTATTATGGCTTCAGAGGCCTCAGAAACGCCCAAAAAAGGCTTTTTGGATGACTGGATAGCCAAAACCCCAGCGCCTACCCCAGCATCGCAACCTTCAGCCTCCACGCCATCGCCAAATATTCCTACCCCCGAGCCTCAGTCCTCTTTTTCGGCACCGCAGCCTCCAGGGTCTACTCCTACCCTGGCTTCCGTACCAGCCCCAGCTCCAGAGTCACAATCTACTCCTAAATCAACTCCACCTACCCCAGTTGCAGTTCAACCTCCAGCATCGCCGGCTCCCGCGCCTACCCCTACTCCTGCCCCTCACCCAGAAGAAGTGGTCTTTAGGGTTCGCTAGGCGTGGTATAATTAGCCTATGAACGAAGGCCAAGATTGGGTATATACAGATATAGTAAAAGACCACTTTTTAAACCCGCGCAACTTTCTTATGGGCGATGAAAGCAAATTTCAGTGTGATGCTACCGGTATAGTGGGCAACCCTATCTGTGGCGACCAAATGAAAATGTATATCAAGGTAGACAAAAGTACTGATAAAATTACCGATATCCGCTGGAAAACTTACGGTTGCGCCTCTGCTATAGCCTCCACCTCGGCTTTATCAGAGCTTGCCAAGGGCAAGACTCTAGATGAAGCTCTTAATATTTCCGCTGATGATATCGATATTTACCTTGGTAAGCTCCCCAAGCACAAGTTTCACTGCTCTGTCTTGGGCCACGATGCCTTAAAAGATGCTATCCATAATTATAGGGGCCAAAAGTAATTTACCCTATAGTGCTCATACCCTGTAATTTCTGTACTATTTTTGGCAGCACCTTCATTACGCGCTCTACATCTTCCATATTGCTCTCTAGCCCAAAAGAAAATCTTATCGAAGAGTGCGCCACCTCGGCATCTCCGGTTTTGGCCATCAGCACATGTGAAGGCTTGGTATCTCCCGCCGCACAGGCCGACCCAGTAGACACCACTATATCTTCGGCGTCTAGGTATAGTTGAATGGATTCGCCCTCCGCCGCCCGAAAAGAAACATTTAGGATATTTGGCAGGGAAGCGCCAGGGGTAATATCAGTATTTAGCGAACTCCCAGGTATTTCGGCCAGTATCCGCCGAGCCAAGGTGTCGCGTAGTTTGCGTACCTCTGTATCATAGCGCTCCCAAGCTTTGTTTTTTAGCACTCGCGATACAGCAGTGCCAAATCCTACTATTCCTACGGTATTATAGGTACCACCACGCCGCTTTGATTCCTGATTACCTCCTATTATCAGAGGTTGCAAAGGTACTCCTTTACGCACGTATAGCGCTCCCACCCCTATCGGCCCGCCAATCTTATGGGCTGAAAAAGTCGCGTAGTCTATCCCCAAAGCCTGCACATCTAGTGGTATTTTACCTAGCGCTTGGGTTAAGTCCGAGTGCACATAGCCACCCTTTTTTACTGTCACTATGGGCTTACCCCAATCATTTTTCTGCTCAAACACCTCTGGCCAGGCCGCCACCCTATCTTTGCTAGCCTGCTCCACCACCTTAGCCAAATCCAAAATCTCCCCAGTTTCATTATTGGCTAGCATATATGAATATAATTTGGGCATTTTCTTACCCCTGTAGTGGCGTGCTGTCTCTATAATGGAATGATGCTCTAGAGGCGAAGTTTCTATCATGTGCCCGGCAAAAGTACGCACTACGGTGTTATTTGCTTCTGATGCGCCAGAGGTAAATAATATTTCCTCTGGTGCCGCACCTATTAGCTTAGCCAAAAGCTCCCTCGTGTGCTCTATCTGGTTTTTAGCCAAATGCCCAGGGGTATGTAGCGCCGAAGCATTGGCGAAAAACTGCTTTTCTGCACGGTGCATCGCCCTTACTACCTCGGGTAGTAGCGGGCTTGTCGCTGCATAGTCTAGATATACCATGTATTTTATTCTAACACTCCCTTGAAAGAATGTCCAAAATGGTGTATACTAGGGAAGTATATTAAGAAGAGGTATTATATGGCAGACAAAGCAGGAGATTACGACTCCTCAGAAATTCGTGTTTTGGAAGGCCTCGAGCCAGTTCGTTTGCGCCCGGGCATGTATATTGGCTCTACCGGCTATGATGGCTTGCACCACCTCATCAAAGAGATTGCAGATAACTCTATAGATGAGGCTATCGCTGGTTACGCCAACAAAATAGAAATCACCATCTTAC
Source organism: Candidatus Nanosyncoccus sp. (assembly GCA_045576515.1). Lineage (GTDB taxonomy): Bacteria > Patescibacteriota > Saccharimonadia > Saccharimonadales > Saccharimonadaceae > Nanosyncoccus. Next base: position 5,702 of record JAZNGO010000031.1, read on the forward strand.
AGGATGGCGGTGTACGCATAGATGACAACGGTCGCGGTATCCCAGTAGATATTCATCCCAAAACCGGCAAATCCACCCTAGAAACAGTACTTACAGTGCTCCACGCTGGTGGTAAATTCGGCGATGGTGGCTACAAGGTATCATCTGGTCTCCATGGTGTAGGTTCCTCAGTAGTAAATGCCTTATCTACCCATATGGCCGCAGAAGTCTACCGTGATGGTAAAACCCACCATATAGAATTTGATGTCGGTAAGCCTACCTCAGAGCTACAGGTGTCTAAGGGTGCTCCGCGCGATTCTGGTACCTCTATTACTTTTTATCCAGACTCATCTATTTTCAAAGAAACTACCACCTTTGACTACAACTGGGTGTCCAATTACGCCCGGCACCAAGCCTACCTCACTAAAGGTATTCTTATCACGGTAAGGGATGAGCGTACCGGCCAGCACGAATCCTTCTACTTTGAAGGTGGCATCAAAAGCTATGTCAAACGCCTAAATCAAGGCAAAGAGGTACTATCTGATGATATATTTTATGTAGATAAGCAGATTGGCGACTCCGCCGTAGAAATAGCACTCCAGTACAACGATAGCTATGCCGAAACTATGAAGCCTTTCGCCAACAACGTCCTCACTCCAGATGGCGGTATGCACGTAGTAGGGTTCCGTACTGGGCTTACCCGCACAGTAAACGATTACGCCCGCAAAAACGGCCTGCTCAAAGAAAAAGAAGACAACCTCACCGGTGACGACATCAAAGAAGGTCTCACCGCTGTAATACTGGTTAAGCTCCCAGATCCACAGTTTGAGGGGCAAACCAAAAACAAGCTCGGCAACCCAGAGGTGCGTGGCTATGTAGACAAGGTTATGACAGAGTATTTCGGTTACTATCTAGAAGAAAATCCTGCCATTGCCAAGAAAATAGTCAACAAAGCTACTCTAGCTGCCCGCGCTCGCAAGGCTGCTCGTGCTGCCAGGGATAACGTTATTCGTAAAGGTGCTTTCGAGGGGCTTAATCTCCCTAGCAAGCTTGCGGATTGTTCCTCTAGAAACAGGGAAGATTGCGAGCTCTTTATCGTAGAGGGTAATTCCGCCGCCGGTTCTGCCAAGGAAGGCCGCAACCCTCAGATACAGGCTATCTTGCCCCTCAGAGGCAAAGTCCTCAATACCGAGCGTGCCCGCCTAGACAAAATGCTGGCTAACCAAGAACTTGTATCCCTTATCAAGGGTCTAGGGGTAGGTATAGGGGAACAGTTCAATATCGACGGTCTCCGCTACGACAAAATCATCTTTATGACTGATGCCGATGTGGATGGGCTTCATATTGCTACGCTTCTTATGACTTTCTTCTTCCGCTATATGCCACAAGTTATAGAGGAGGGGCATGTATATTTGGCTAAGCCACCTCTGTTTGGCCTCATCAAAGGCACTGGTAACACCCGCAAGATAGATTACCTCTATGATGAAGTAGCTCTAGAAAACAAACTTACCGAAAAAATCGAAGAAAAGCGCAAAAACGGTACCAAAATAGATGAATCCCAAGAGCGCTTTAAACAAGCCGGCTATACCGCCCAACAGCGGTTCAAAGGTCTTGGCGAAATGGACGCCAAACAGCTATGGGAAACCACCATGGACCCAGAAAACCGTATCCTGGTACAGGTACACATAGATGATGCCGAAAAAGCCGATGCAGTGTTTACAAAATTAATGGGAGACCAGGTCGACCTCCGTAAAAACTTTATCCAAGCCGGCGCTGCCAGCGTGGATCTAGATGATTTGGATTTCTAAGAGAGGAGAAAATATGGCAAAAGATGAATCAAAAGACAAAAATATAGCCCCTGAGGCTGCACCAGAGGCCCCAGAAGCCCCTTCTCAGGCCGAAGCGCCAGAAGATAGCACTCCAGCAGAACCTACCGTTGTAGACGGCATAGAGAAGCGTGGCGTAGAAAATACCATGGAAGAATACTTCCTTAAGTACTCCATGTCAGTAATTATAGACCGCGCCCTCCCTGATGTACGCGACGGTCTCAAGCCGGTCAATAGGCGCATTCTCTATACTATGAACAAAAACGGTTGGAAGGCTCCCCATGCCACAGTAAAGTCCGCTCGTATCGTAGGTGACGTCATGGGTAAATACCACCCTCATGGGGACTCCTCTATCTATATGGCTATGGTCAACCTCGCTCAGCCCTGGAAAATGCGCTACACCCTTATAGAAGGCCAAGGCAACTTTGGCTCTATGGATGGCGATGAACCAGCCGCCTACCGCTATACCGAGGCCCGTATGGACAAGGTAGGTGCCGAACTTCTTACCGATATAGAGAAAGATACCGTAGATTTCCGCGACAATTTCGATGGTACCGAGCAAGAGCCAGTAGTACTCCCGGCCGCTCTGCCCAATATCCTCCTTAATGGCCAGATGGGTATTGCCGTAGGTATGGCTACTAATATCCCCCCGCACAACCTCGGTGAGCTAGTAGATGCTACCGTAGCCCAAATAGACGACCCAGAGATTACCCTAGATGGCCTTATGAAGCATGTCAAAGGCCCAGATTTTCCTACAGGGGCCGAAGTTTATGGCGGTGCCCCTATGCGCCAGGCTTATGCTACAGGCAAAGGCTCTGTTACCATTCGTGCCGTCACCAATATAGAAGAGCGCAAAAATGGCCGCTACAATATAGTAGTTACCGAAGTGCCATATGGCATGAGCAAGGAAGGCTTTATAGAGAAAGTTCGCGAGCTGGTACTGAGTAAAAAATTAGATCACATTGCTGATGCTAGAGACGAATCTGCCCGCGGCAAGATTCGTATCGTGGTGGAGCTCAAAAAAGACGCTTTCCCTAAAAAAATCCTAAACCAACTCTACAAAATGACCGGCCTTCAAACAGCATTCCACTACAATATGCTTGCTCTCGTAGATGGCGTACAGCCACGTATCCTGGGGCTCAAAGAAATCCTCGGCGAATTTATCAAACACCGCCAAAAAGTGGTACGTCGCCGCACCGAGTTTGAGCTCAAAAAAGCCAAAGAGCGTGCACACATCTTGGAAGGCTTAAAGATAGCGCTAGACAATATAGATGAAGTGATCAAAGTTATCCGCTCGTCTTACGACGACGCAGA
>JAZNGO010000032.1:0-6569 GCA_045576515.1 Candidatus Nanosyncoccus sp.
TTTTATCTATGATTTCATTCTTAAATTCCCAACCCACAATATCTGGGTCTATGGCGATTACTTTCTAGCTCTCGTCATTAAAAAGGAGTTCATACTCTGGTTTTTCTAAAATAATGACATCCTCAAACTTTTCTTTCAAAAGATCTTTTTGTTCGGCAGTTAAATCATTTTGCCGGCAATAAATATATAAATTCATATAGTTCCTTTTAATACATTATACCATTTTTGATATAAATCCTCTTTGTATGCTGTTAATACCTGACTAATTAAGTCTCACCAGAAATCGAAGAAAGACTAGTAGGATCTTTATTTGATTTCTGCTAAACCACCTAGATATTTTTTCGGCATATTTTAATGGCACTTGCTTATTGATCAAAAAGTTTTATAATATCAATATGCCCATTGTATTGTCGTCTTGCGGAATAATAAAACCAGATTTTAAGAATAAAGTCTTGGCACTTTTTAATAAACCAGTGAATTCCATTAAACTTTTATATATTACAACTGCTATAGATGGCGAAAGAGGCGATAAATCTTGGGCAGATGCTGAGCATAAAAACATTCTGGCGTTAGGAATACCAGAAGAAAATATACGAGAGTATAAAATTGGCAATGAACAAATCGATTTGACAACTTTTGACGCTATCTACGTTCTTGGCGGTAATACCTTCTATTTAATGGATAAAATACGAGAATTTGGTTTCGATAAACAAATCAAAAATGCTATTGAAAATAGCATTCCATACATCGGCTCTAGCGCAGGATCTATTATACTGGGGACAACACTTAAACCGGCCGAAATATATGGCGATATTCCTATTGTTGGTAAGCAAAATTGCAAAGGGCTCGGCATAGTTGACGGGGTAATAATCCCTCACATGAATCAAAAAAGTGACGAATATGACACTTGGCTTAAAACATGGAATGGAGAATCATACATTTTATATGACGGTGACGGCATTATAATTGAATAATATCCATCTCGTTTTCGTTTTTCTGGTGAAATTTTTGCCAAACTTTGCCCATTCATGAAAAAACCGCATCCAAAATAGGCGCGGTTTTTTGTTGTACCAAACCCTATATGATATAATATGGTAGAGGAGTAATGAGAATGAAGATCATCTTGGGATCCTGTGGTCTTTCCACCGAACCAATCACTAAGGCTTGCGAAGAGCTGGTGGGCAAGAAGCGCCAAGATATTAACGCAATCGTAATTAACGAAGCTATTAAAGGCGAGTCGGGTGATCATCGTTGGTTCGTGGAAGAACTAGAACACTTAGCAAAAACAATTGGCGGTAACATTGAATTTATAGATATTCAAGCTCATCCACTAGACTATATTGAAGAACGTATTTCAAAAGCTGATTTAGTCTATTGCTTTGGCGGCAATACAGACTACATAGCTAATACCTTCATAAAAACTGGTTTTGAAAAGATACTGCCTAAAATCCTAGAAGAAAAAGTATGGGTGGGTAGCTCTGCTGGTTCTTGTGTTTTGTGCCATAAAGGCCCAACGCCTATACAAAGAACAATCTATAAAGAAGAATATGGCACAGACCACTATATGGGAATTATCCCAATTGTCTTCTTACCTCATCTGCACGGTTACTTCAAGTTTGGCGAGGAGGAGATAAAGCAAATTTCCAGTTCAACTGACTTGCCAGTCTATGCCCTATCAGACAATGCTGCAATTGTTATAGATGAAAATAAGCCTCTAGAAGTAGTAGGAGAAGATTACATAGTAGCAAGAAGGGGAGAAGTCTTATGAAGATCTGCATTTGTTGTAGCCTAAGTTTTACCAATGAAGTATTAGTGTTGGCTAAGGAATTAGAGAAACAAGGCTTTGAGCTTCTTTTACCAAATAGCGTCATAGAACGATCAATTGAAAAACCAGATTTTGACCCAGTACAATCCAAGATTAGAACAGGGAACGTAAATAAACATATAGACAAAATAAAGCTTTCTGATGCTGTTTTAGTTTGCAACTATACCAAAAATGGCATAAAAAACTACATTGGAGCTAATACTTTCTTAGAGATTGCTGCCGCTCACTACTTTAAGAAACCAATTTACACCTTAAATCCACTACCGGATCAACCTTACATTCATGATGAGATCAGTTCGTTTGATATTAAGGTATTAAATGGCAATTTAAGTAAAATTAAAAAGGAGAAACAATGCCCATAATAGTAGGCGGAGTAGTAGAAAAAGATGGTAAGTATCTGTTAGTCCAAGAAGCCCAAGAAAAATGCCGTGGCAAATGGAATATCCCAGCAGGGCATTTAGACCCAAATGAAACTATCTTTGAAGCTGCTAAAAGAGAAGTCAAGGAAGAAAGTGGGTTTGATGTAGAGCTAACTGGAGTTTGTCAGATTGGTAATCAGAAGCTAGAAAATGGCGTATTTGTTTCGGTAATCTTTGCTACAAAAGTTATCGGTGGTAATATCAAGTTTGACCCAAATGAACTTCTAGACGTCAGATGGTTCACTTATGAAGAAATAGTAGCTATGAAAGATCAGCTCAGAAGAGAAAGTTTTGTCCTAGGAACCATAGATAACGCTCGTGATGGCCTGGTGGCTCCGATGGACATTGTTAGAGTATTATAAAACTCGTGTAATTTCCAATACAAATATGCAAAATTCTAGCAGGCGATAACTTTTGTTAGCTTGGCTTTCGGCATAATCCCCACGCGGCGATAGCACCAACAAAATTACCCGCTGCGCACAGTAAAATTGTCCAGCTAAACTCTACTGCCACACCCATAGTTATAACATTAGCAATAGAGTGCTGGAACCCACAAAATATAAATAGTGGCACTCCCAGCAAAATTCCCAGTTTAGTACCCCTCCGGTACAGCTCTACTGCTAGGTACATTATTGCGCCACACATTACAGACTTTAGGAAAAATTCTAGGCTCATGCTCCAACTCACCACCTTAGCCCCGGCCACACCGATAATAGTGCTATCAAATAAGCTAAATATCACCCCTATTGCATACCCACACGCCAAGTTTACCAACAGAATCACTATTATATCTATTATACTGATTTTGTCCTCTATTAAAAAGCCACATTTACCAGTAAAAAGATTTAGCCCTAGCACGCATACTCCTAATAGCCCAAAAGCAAACAAAAACGGCCCCACCGGCTCACCAATTTTGAGTAGTACAAAATCCCCAAGCCCAATTAGTAAACTTGCCGCAGCTGACAGCCGTATTAAATCCACATAATGCCAAAATTTTTTCATATTACCTCCGTTTATTTTATTATACATCTGCCCAGCTTAAATTCCAACCATAAGCAATATAATATCTTTGTTCATATTTTTTAGCTTTTTCTCCTAAAATCTAAAAAATATGATATAATACACCCATGGAGGCAGGAAGCCTGTTTTTTATATGTTGAAGATTGTAATATTCGATGGTGGATACGGTGGGGAGTTTTTCGCCGACTGGTTAGAAGAAGAAATCCCTATAGTAGAAGTTACTCGTGTAATAGACTGGCGTAATGCCGCCCCTATACTTACTAATCCTAAAGAGGCACGCAAAGTCGCTACTAAAGCCCTTAGTCAATATATCGGCAAAGCAGACCTAATCGTATTCGCCAATTACTTGCTTACTACTACCAGCCTTCAATATTTCCGCCGTAAATACAAAAATCAAAAATTTATCGGGTTTGAGCTGGCTAAGCCAGACCGCTTTATCAAAAGAAAAGTTCTAATTCTTACTACCAAAGCTCTTACCAAAACACTTGGCTATCAAAATTTCCGTTTTCATCTTAAAACCAAAACCAAAACACTATGCTTAGACACATGGCCAGCCCTCATAGATGACGGGGAACTAAAAGAAGAAGACATTATTAGCACTATAGATTCCTTCTTAAAGCGTGAAAACTTTCAGCCCGAGGAACTAATACTTGGATGCTCGCAGTTTCAAGACATTAAGCCCATCTTAGCAAAACATTTTGGCAGAAATGTTAGAATTTACGATAGCTATAACAATACTTTGCGCCAAATCTGTAAGACCCTGCGTCTACGTGGTGGCCTCAAAAAACGCAAGCGCTAGCGCAAGTATTTGCGCAATATGGTATAATATTATAGAGAAACAAAGGAACTAGATATGGAAAACACAGAAAAGATGAGACACACCCTCAGTCATGTGCTCGCGGCCGCTGTGCAGGAGCTTCATCCCGATGTAGCATTTGGTATCGGCCCGGCCATAGACAACGGCTTTTACTACGATATTGATTTTGGTAACACTAAAATATCAGATACTGACCTTCCCAAAATAGAAAAGAAAATGCGCGGTATCATTGCCCGCAAACTTCCTATGAGCAAGCGCGTAGTATCCAAAGACGAAGCTCTTAATTGGGCCCACGAGCATAAGCAGCCATATAAAATAGAGCTTATAGAAGCTTTGCCAGACAGTGAAGAAATTTCGTTTTACGACCTGGGTAATATTTTTACAGACCTTTGCAAGGGCCCGCATATGGACAATGTTTCTGAACTTGGCGCGTTCAAACTTACACATATAGCTGGTGCGTATTGGCGTGGCGATGAACATCGAGAAATGCTCACCCGCATCTATGGTGTAGCATTTCCTACAGAGCAAGAACTACAAGATTACCTCAAGTGCCAAGAGGAAGCCAAAGCCCGCGACCACCGCAAGCTTGGCAAAGAGCTAGATTTATTCTGTTTCTCAGAGTTGGTAGGCTCTGGTTTACCATTGTTCACTCCCCGTGGCACAATTTTGCGCGACCTACTCAATGATTTTACTCAGAGCTACCGTGTGGACAATGGCTATAAAAAAGTTTGTATTCCGCATATTGCAAATGTAGATTTATACAAGACTTCCGGACACTATGAAAAATTCCCAGAAATGTTGCAGTTTGTATCGCAAGAAAGCGGTGACCATTTAGCTATCAAGCCGGTATCTTGCCCTCACCACTCACAAATCTTTGCTAGTAGCCCACGTTCTTACAAAGATTTACCTATTAAATATCTAGAAACCACCATGGTATACCGTGATGAACGCAAAGGCGAGCTAGGAGGCCTGTCACGTGTTCGCGCTATCACTCAAGACGATTCGCATGTTTTCTGTACCGAAGACCAAGTCGGCGATATCTTTGGTGAACTTATCGCTTCGGCCAAAGATTTATACCAAAAAATAGACATGAAGCTCAAACTCCGCCTTTCTTTCCGCGATGATAGCGATGGCTATATCGGCACTCCAGAGATGTGGGCAAAAGCCGAAAAAGCCATCCAAGACATGGCAGACAAATTCGATATGGATTACTATATCGGCGAAGGCGAAGCCGCTATGTATGGCCCCAAGATGGATTTCATGGCCGTAGATGCCTTAGACCGCGAATGGCAGCTAGCTACCGTGCAACTAGATTATGCTATGCCTGCCAGATTCCACCTAGAATATACCGATGCCGATGGCTCTAAAAAGACTCCTATTATGGTACACTGTGCGCTTATCGGCTCCATAGAGCGCTTTATGAGTGTGTATCTAGAACATACTGCCGGTTGGCTGCCTATGTGGTGCGCTCCTGAAAATGTGCGTATCCTCACCGTAAACGACCAAGTTGCAGATTATGTTAAAGAGATTACCGATATTCTAGATAATGTAGAGCTAAACAACCCACTTCCACATAATAAAATTCGCTACGCCATAGATGATTCTGCTGATTCGCTCGGTAAAAAAATCCGCCGCGCCACCTCTATGAAAATACCAGCCGTACTAATAGTTGGCCCAAAAGATGTAGAGGATAAGGTAGTGTCCGTGCGTCTTCGCGACAAGGAAGAAAAAGTCGCCCTAAGCAACCTAGCAGACTTCATAAGAAACCTAAATGCCTAAAGACACATTCAAAACCAAGACAACCCACCATATACTCGGCTCAAACATCTCTACGATAGTCATTTTGGGCCCCACCGGTTCTGGCAAGACCGGTATATCCATTAAGATAGCCAAAGCCACTAATGGGGAAATAATCTCCGCAGACTCTAGGGCTATTTATCGGGGTATGGACATAGGCACAGCAAAGCCCACGATGGAAGAAATGGATGGTGTGCCACACTACGGCCTTGATTTAGTAATGCCCGGCCAACGCTTTACTGTAGCCGACTGGAAAGAATACGCCGAGGCTAAAATACTCGATATTCAAGCGCGTGGTAAAGTTCCGATTGTAGCGGGGGGCACCGGATTGTATATAGATGCTCTTATTTATGATTATCACTTCAAAGGCCCTACCGGCACCAAAATTGGGGATTTTGAACAAAAAAGTTGTTCAGATAGAACAGAGGTCAAAGGAGATTATCTACTTATTGGTGTCAAATGGGGATCAGAGGAATTACGCGATAGATTGCGTCAACGTATCGACCAAATGTTCTGCCCAAAGCTTTATGACGAGACAAGACAATTAGTCTCGCAATACGGCTGGGGTAGTGGAGCTATGAAGAGCAATATTTATGAATATGTGTGGAAATATTTAAATAAAGAACTTACATTGGCCGAAGCCAAAGAACAATGTTTTTATGAAGATTGGCACCTGGCCAAACGTCAAATG
>JAZNGO010000033.1:0-2513 GCA_045576515.1 Candidatus Nanosyncoccus sp.
ATAGTCACTATTCACCGTAATTCCGTCTGGAGCAGTGTAGGTAAGACTAGTATTACCATAGGTATCATCTGTATAGCCTATAGCATAGAGTGCATAGCCTCCACTATCGTTACAAGTAGTCTTAAGTACTGTAGTGCCAATATTATTGCTACTTAGGCCATTGGATATAGTAGAGGCATGAGGAGATGTTTCTGTACCGGAGAGGGTACAGGCAGTACCTACAGTTACAGAGGCGTTGGCTGAGGTAATGCCGTAGCCGAGGTCTGTGCTATCATTACCTTCGGCAAAAGTATAATTTTGTTCGGTGGTATAGACCATAAAACAAAGTAGGCCCAAAACAAAAAGGGAAGCGGATGCACTCCACAATATAGTCTCTATGGATAAACGTTTGCCATGAAGGATAGGCTGCATAGAATCTCCTGATTATTAGCTTTAGTACTATGATATCACATATATAACGCTAGTGCTAGGCTTGATTTTTAACATGTTTTATGATATAATGGTAGGATATGACTATAAACAAAGACTTAATACGAAATGTAGCAATAATAGCACACGTAGATCACGGTAAAACCACACTTGTGGATGGGTTACTTAAGCAGTCGCATACTTTTCGCGATAACCAAGCCGAGATGCAGCAAACCCTCATAATGGATAGTATGGACCAAGAGCATGAGCGCGGGATAACTATCACTGCTAAGCAAACTTGTGTGTATTACGATGGCTACAAAATAAATATAATAGACACCCCTGGGCACGCGGACTTTTCTGGAGAGGTAGAACGTACACTAAATATGGCAGATGGCGTATTACTGATAGTAGATGCCCAGGAGGGCCCGATGCCACAGACAAAATTTGTACTGCAAAAAGCTTTAGAGCTAAACCTAAAGCCGGTAGTAATAATTAACAAAATAGACAAACCTGCCGCTAGGATAGATGAGGTGAAAGATGAGATAGAAAGCCTGTTCTTGGAACTAGCTACCGATGAGAGCCAGCTATTCTACCCGATATACTATGCTATTGCGCGCGAAGGTCGCGCTGGCAAAACCCCTCAGCTAGACAATGATATGCATGCGATATTTGATGCTATTATTAACGACATACCAGCACCAAGCGTAGACAGTGATAACACCAGCGCGCAGCTTCTTGTAGCAGCGCTGGCAGCGGATAATTACCTAGGGAAGTACTGTATAGGCAAAATATTCCGCGGCAAGCTAAAAAAGGGTGAAAACATCAGTATATTACAGCGTGCCGAGACGGGTCCTGTCGCTGAAGATTCCCCAGTAGCAAAGCGCGCAAAAATTGACCGCATTTTTACATATCGTGGCCTAGGCAAGGTAGAAGTGCCGGAGGCGATAGCCGGAGACATAGTGGCCCTTACCGGTGTGAGCGAGGCGAATATCGGTGATACCATAGCCACTGGCGATAACCCCGAAGCTTTGCCTACTATAGAGCTGGAGGCCCCCACGCTATCTATATACATAGGGCCAAATACTTCGCCTTTGAAGGGGCGCGAAGGGGAGTTTACTACTTCACGCCAGATAGCAGAACGCCTGGAACGAGAGCTAGAAACCAATATTGCACTAAAAATTCAGCCAGATGGCCTAGGCTACAAAGTATCTGGTAGGGGTGAGCTACATTTATCCGTGCTAATAGAAACTATGCGCCGTGAAGGCTACGAGCTAGAAGTAGGGCGCCCAGAAGTAGTGTACAAGACTATAGACGGTGTAAAATGTGAGCCGATAGAGGACCTTACTATAGAGGTAGCGCCCGAATACGTGGGGGCGGTTAGCCAAGAGCTGGGGGTACGCCGTGCAGAACTAAAGTCCCAAGAGCTTACTACTAGTGGTACTACTAGATTTGTGTATCGCATATCTACTGCGGCGCTAATAGGGCTTCGCAATAACTTGCTTACTGCTACTAAAGGTACCGTACTAATGTCTAGTATCCCTAGCGGATATCAGCCGGCAGATGCCAAGTACAAGCCAGAGCGTAATGGTGCGCTAGTATCTTTTGAAACCGGCACTTCTACTGCTTATGCATTAGATGCCGCACAAGCACGTGGCATACTCTATATACCCCCGCAAGTACCTGTGTACCAGGGAATGATAGTGGGGCTTTCCAACAAAAAAGATGACCTAGATATAAATATTTGCCGAGAAAAACAGCTTACCAACATGCGTACGCATGCTAGTGATGGTGCTATACAGCTTACGCCATATACTCAGCTTTCGCTAGAACAATGTCTAGATTTTCTCCTAGATGATGAGCTACTAGAGGTAACGCCACAGTCGCTACGCCTTCGCAAGCGCCAGCTAGACCCAGTGAAACGCAAGCGCGAAAACCGCGCCAGCTAAATCATGTGCGTTTGCACAATTCACTGCATCTCGGAAGCTATGCAATGCAATCCGTAGAGAGTTCCTACCCCCGTATTTCCTCTCAGCGATGAAATCTCGTCAAGATAATTTTCACAACACCAGGCGGTTTTCGCCCCGGAACCTTCCGGGCTCTCA
>JAZNGO010000034.1:0-2091 GCA_045576515.1 Candidatus Nanosyncoccus sp.
GGTGGGGGGGGAGGGGGTGGCGGCGGCTGGTAAACTAACGAATATGCTGTATAATAAAAGCATGAAAAGAATAAAATTGTGCGTGCTGGTAATAGGCGCGGTATTGTGGGGATTATTTGATAATGCGGTATACGCTGGCACGCAGGATTTTTATTTTGAAGGTGGGGAGTTTGACTATTATCTAAGCCAAGCAGATAGTGGTAGCTCTACTATGCAAGTGAAAGAAACCTTAGTAGCATTATTCCCAGATTACGACCAGAATCATGGCATTGAGCGCTGTTTGCCGGTAAAATATAATGGAGTGCAGACCCTGGATGTAGGAAGTTTTGTGGCAACACGCAATGACTCGCTCGAAAACGTTTCTTACTACTGGAGTGGAGGGCAGGCGTGTTTCAGAATAGGTGATACTGATAAGCATGTGCACGGTAAACAAATATACGTGCTGCAATATACTGAAAATAATGTTATCAGCGGGCCAGAATCTACGGTAAACCAAAGGCTATATTGGAATATAAATGGTATTGGGTGGAAGCAGAAATTCAATCAAGTAGTAGCGAGGGTGCATTTAGAAGGCGGGACAAGCGAACTCTTTGATGGTAGCACCGAATGCTATGTGGGCTTGTACGGAACCGGTGGCGAAGATACGACATCTAGATGCACGGCTTCTGAGATGGTAGACAATACCATAACATTTGAAGCCTCCGATGTGATGCCTGAGGAGACTATGACTGTACTAGTGAATTTTTTACCGGATAGCTTTAGGATAGCAGAGCCAGAAGTAGACACTCCAGAGTCAGCGGAAGCGGTGGATAGCGCTCAAGGCTTAGGGACACTCGATGATAGCGCACAGACACCAGTGAATAATGGCGCCATAGGTAGCGACACGATAAGTTTAATAATATGTATATGTATTGTTACGGGGGTGTCTATCATGATATTGGCATTTATTGCTGTGTATTTGTATTTCTTGGCAAAATACCGCAAACGTTTGCCAAGGGTAGTAGAGAAAACTTCGCCTATGGAATACACGCCACCAAATGTGAGTGTAGCAGAGGCAAACCTAATATACAATTATTTAGGCAAGCCAAGCAATACTGCAGTAATTTTAGAATTAGCGCTGAAGGACAAAATATCTCTAGGTGCAGTAAAGGAAGTACGCAAAAAACTGTTCACCGGACGGGAAGACCAAACCATAAAATGGAATATCCGGGTAAAGAATATGAGCGGTATAAAGCCTTATCAATATGCCGTACTAATGGCGCTAAATAAAAATGCAATACCGAAGGTAGGTGATGTTATAGAGATTAAACTTCAGACAGAGGATGCTTCAGACAAAGCAGCACTGCTGAAAAGTGCAGCGGAAGATACTGTGAATATTTTAACAGAAAAGGGCTTAGTTAAGAAGGGTGCAAAGCAGAATGATTCTTATCCTATGTGGATAATCGCATGCCAAGTATTTTCTGGAGTAGGATTGATTTTTGCGCTTGCTTCTGGAACTACTTATATTTTTAGTAGTGTAACGCATGTATCCCCGGGTACAGCATGGGCGGCGTGGTTACTGGGTGCAGCTGGGTTTGGTAGCATATTGCTATTATTATTCATGTTGCCCCATATATACGGTAAGATTCTAGAAAAGCGTACGCTAGCAAGATTTTATACTGAGAAAGGCATAAAAACCAAACTTTATTTAGATGGGCTACGTAGATACATGAAATTAGCTGAGGCTGAACGAATAAAATTTTTGCAAAGTGTGCCAGGGGTAGATATATCGGACAAAGGCATAGTGAAGCTTTATGAAAAATTATTGCCATATGCCGTAGTTTTTGGCCTAGAAAGCACCTGGGTAATGGAGCTTGAGCAATATTACCAAAGCACAAATACGGTTGGCCCCGACTGGGGTGTGGATGGCGCAATGATTGACTATACAGATTTAGACAACCTATGTACGGCGCTGGGGATGTATGTTGGTAATAGCCAAGGGTTTGGAGATACCTATACTGGTGGTGATTTTGGTGGCGGGGGCGATGGCGGTGGATTTTCCGGCGGCGGGGGCGGCGGCGGCGGGGGCGGCGGCTGGTAAGGTCACCTAGA
>JAZNGO010000035.1:0-14483 GCA_045576515.1 Candidatus Nanosyncoccus sp.
AATTCTGATTGCCTAAACGAAAAATATGCAAATAATCAAATATGATTGCTTTAATATTAATATACAATTGTTGCACATGATTATAACATATATGCTATAATAATTCTATAAGAGGAGGCGTATGTCTAAAACAATAGAAACAGATTTAAAAACTTTTGTAAAATTTTGGATGGTGCCGCTGGGCATCGCAGCATTAGTATTTGTGTTATATAAGGCCTTGACTGGGCTAATAATTATAGGCACCTCGATATTTTTGGCGCTGGCGCTTAAACCTTTGGTACGTAAAGTGAATAATTTCTTTACCAAGCATTTTGGCAGCGACAAAAAGCATCAAACAATATCGGCGGTTTTTGCATACCTGATAGTGGTGCTGGTAGCAGGCTCGATAATAGCCATAGTGGGGCCGGTGGTAGTAAACGAAACATCAAAATTTATCCAACATTTTCCTGAAACTTTTGAAACTACCCTTGGCGGATGGGAAGGTATTAACAGTTTTGGCAAATCTATTGGTATTAACAACCTGCAAGGTGAAATAGATGGGGCTTTGAGCGGTCTATCAAATGATTTGATGGGGGTACTAGGTAGCAGTCTGATTTCTGGCGTCAGTGGCGTGGCGGATATTGTAATGAAGGTGGTGTTGGTACTGGTACTAACTATATTATTCCTCTTGGAGGGGCCCGGCATTGTAAACTCTTTTTGGAAGGGTATTGGTGGCAAGAATAGCGAAGAGAAAAAATCTGTAGCAGTAGCGAAGCGCATAGTGGGCAAAATGGCCAATGTAGTGTCTGTATATGTGTCGCGTCAAGTAATAGTGGCCATGATAGATGGTTGCGCTGCTGCGCTGATAGTGTTCTGCCTTTCACTGTTTACGGGCATATCGTCGTCTTTGGCATTGCCTATGGGTATGATAACTATGACATTTTATCTGATTCCAATGTTTGGGCAGTTTATAGGTGGGACTTTGGTGACATTGGTATTGCTATTTTCAAACCCATTGGCCGGTGCAATATTTGGCGTGATATATATAATATATGCACAAGTAGAAAACAATGTAATATCGCCAAAAATCCAGGGTAGTGCCTTGAATTTAAAGCCGCTGGTGATACTATGTGCTGTGACTATTGGCGTGTATATGTTTGGCCTGCTTGGCGCTATTATCGCTATACCTATAGCCGGGTGTATACGCGTGCTAGTAGAAGAATATCCAAATATCAGGGCATTGAAAGATTAGTATGGCAGAAAAGCCTCCTGTAAAAGAGCAACAGAAAAAGTTGCAGAAAAAACTATTCCGGCGACCGCTTTTGATAATACTATTTATCTTGATAAATGTAATAGTAATAGCTGCTACGGCGGCTTCGGAATTTGGCAATTCCGCCAATGCTGCAGAGCTATCGGAAGTACGAATCAACTGGTGGATGCTGATACCAGCAGCACTATGTTTTTTGGTAGCAATAACGCTCGAAATAAGCAAGTACGTGCTAATGATGAAGGAAACATCGCGTGGGAAGAAAAATTTTGACATAAAAAAAGCGCGCAAAGTAGCTAGGCGCACGGTGCTACTAGGCAAATATTACGATAACATTACGCCGGCAGCTATAGGCGGGCAACCGTTCCAAATATACTATATGCACAAAAACGCCGGGTTGCCCAGTGGCCTAGCCACTACTATACCGATAATAGGTATGATGTCTGGGCAGATAGGATTTATTATTATAGCTGTAATATGTTTTTTGTTTGGAAGCCTCAGTATAAACAATGCTGCACTTATAGCTACGGCGTGTTTTGGGCTGATATTTTATGCTTTTTGGCCGGTGACTATAATGCTAGCTACGTTTTTGCCAAAGGCCATGACCGAATTTATCAAGGCTGGGGTAAAATTACTTGCCAGGATGCATATCGTGAAAAACCGTGAAGCGGCAATAGCCAAAACAGAATTTGAAGTTACCGAATATGCCAAGTCGGTAAGAATGATACTAAAAACAAAGGGCCTATTTACCAAAACAGTGCTGATGTCTGTAGGCTTTAATATGCTGGTGGCGATGATACCGTTTTTTGTGCTAACGGCATTTGGCGGTGAAGTAGATTTTTTGCCGTGTTTTGTAACTACAGTGGCCATAACTAGTGCAGTGTATTTTGTGCCGACTCCCGGCAATGCTGGGGCGGCTGAAGGAACATTTTACGTGGTGTTTTCGGCACTGTCTGAGGGCTATGTGTTTTGGGCGATGCTAGTATGGAGATTTTTCTCATACTACATATACATTATAATAGGTGCAGTTACTTATTTTAAAATGCATTTGGAAAGGCGCAAGGAAAAGAAAAATGAAAAAATTGCCACTAGTAAGTAAAGGGGCGAAAATTTCTAAACTGGTGGGAATAATTGTGGGGGTCGTGCTAATAGCTTTTGTGACTTGGCTAGTAATGCGAGTGACCAATACCGTAGGGAAACTAGAAACTATCACCTCCTATACTCTGCCTGAATTTGCTAGCATGGAAAATTTATACGAAGCAAGTGCCACCAATTATGCGGTGGCGGTGGACGGCGAGATAGTGAGCGGTAAAAAATCACGCGAAGCGCGCCCTACCGCTAGCATGGCCAAAATGATACTGGGGCTAGCTATTATGCAAGCCAAACCATTTGGCCCAGGCGAAAGTGGCGAAACTATTACGATAGATGAAAATGCATATGAGCTTTATAAATATTATGCTAACAATAATGGCACTGTATCGGCAGTAAAAACAGGCGAGGAAATTAGCGAATACGATGCGCTAGTGTCGGTGTTTTTGCCATCTAGCAACAATATGGCAGACACCATGGCTATATGGGCATTTGGCTCGCTAGATGAATACTACGAGTACGCCACAAACATGCTAAAAGAATGGGGGATAGATGATACTACCGTGGGTGAAGATGCTAGCGGATTTGACCCGAGCACCACCAGCACGGCTAGCGATATGGCCAAAATTGCCATGCGCGTAATGCAAGACCCAGTACTAAAAGAAATAGTAGCGCTAGAAGAATATGACGTACCAGTAGCTGGCACTATTACAAATACCAACTTGCTGCTGGGGCAAAATAATATAAGTGGAGTAAAAACTGGCTATATAGGCGAACCATCCGGGTATTGCTTGGCATCTGGATATGTGGAGGGCGAGCATATTATTACGGTAGTAGTAATGAATGCGCCTAGCCGAGAAGAATCTTTTAGCGATAGCCTTGCGATGGTAGAAGATATACAGACAAGAATGCCACTTACTAAACTAGTGTCTGCTGGCGACACGGTGGGATATTATGAAAGCTGGTGGACTGGTAAAGTAGCGATTGCCGCTAGTGAAGACATATACGGCCTAGGCTGGGCAGATGCTATAACTACAAGTAATTTAGAAATGGCGGGCACAGAAGGTACGCTAAAAATTACTATTGGTGGGCAAGAATATTCCGCGAAAGTTACGGCAGCAGAATACGCCGAACATCCGAGCCTAGTAGATATTATTCGCCATATATTTGGTTGGAAAAATGACGCTGGGGAGGAACCACAGGATGATGCGGTAGAAAATAGTGATAAGAATGTAGAAGCTGCAACAACTAATACTGTTGAAACCGAAAAATTAGAGCCCATCACAAACGCACAGTCTAGTAACTGCACCGTACAGCTAGGCACGCTAATGCTAATAAATCCAAATTTTCCAGTGGAAAATGATTTTATAGCTACTAGGCGTACGGAGCTAGTGAGTATTGGGTCGCTGTACGGCATAGTGGAGGGCGTGGCCGGTAATGGCGACAACCTACTGGATGCGGAAGCCGCAGTACATATTAATGATATGGTACAGGCCTACGAGGCAGATTACCCCGGACATACGCTAGAAACTAGGTCGTGTTTTCGGGCGGTGGGGACACAGTGCGGTAGACTATGTGCGGCAACTGGCGAAAGCGACCATCATACTGGTCTAACTTGTGATTTATTAGACCCGGCCTATGGTACGGAGCTAGACACTGATTACTATGCAGAGCACATTGATTGGCAATGGTTGAAGGCGAATTCTTACAAATATGGTTTTATAGACAGGTTCCCGGAAGCGTGGGCCGGTGGTTCTATGCTGGAGCCAGCTAATGTGGATGAAAATGGTACTACTGGGCTATATGAAACCTGGCATTACCGCTATGTAGGGAACCCAGCAGCTACAGAAATTGCTACCGGCAAATACAATAATGGCGAATATGATTCGCTGGAACATTATTTGAAGGCACGTGGGCTAGTGCAAAATTTGAAGACTGGCGTTTGTAAATAGTGTATAATGGTAATAGTTGCATAATATGATAAAACTATTCAAATATCTTAAACCGTATTGGTGGCAAATATTGCTACTATTGCTTGCTACTGGAGGGCAGGTTTTTGGTACTTTACAATTACCGGCGCTGATGGCAGATATTATTAATAAAGGTATCGTGGTAGAAGATGTAGGCTATATATGGCAAACTGGCGCCATAATGATAGGCATAGCCATAGCAGCTGCAGCTTGTTCGCTGGTATCTAGTTATTTTTCGGCGCGAGTGGGTGCGAATTTTGCGCGCGATATCCGAGCGGCTATGTATGCCAAGGTGACAAACCTAAATGTATCGGACCTTAAAGATTATAGCAATGCATCACTAATAAACCGTACTACTAACGACATAAACCAGGTGCAGCAAGTCACCATGATGATGCTTTCAGTGATGCTACTTGCGCCAATGTTTTGCATAATATCGCTAATAATGGCCATACAAACTGCGCCAGATATGACATGGATAATTGTAATAGGCATAGTAGCCATAGTAATATCCGTAGTAATAATAATGCTACTTGTGATGCCCAAATTTAAGATTTACCAAAAATTGGTAGATAAAATTACACTCATAACACGCGAAAATTTAACTGGGCTGCGTGTGATTCGGGCTTTTAATAATGAGAGGTTGGAACAAGATAAATTTGGTAAAACCAACGCCGAACTAACAAAGTTGTCGATTTACTTGGACAAGATCCTAAAGCTAGAAGGGCCTTTGGTGAATATTATATTTAATGGGCTGACACTACTATGCACATACATAGGCATTTCGCTGCTTAATAAGGATTTTAGCTATCTTGGTGATATGTCGGCTTTTGCGCAATATGTGAGTTTTGTGATGATGTCGTTTCTGATGATGTCGATGATGTTTGTGATGTTGCCACGCGCTAATGTATGCGCAGGAAGAATAAATGAAATACTTAAAATCAAGCCAAAGATACAATGGAAACCCGCTACTAAAGGCGTTCCCGATAAAGTTGCTTCGGTGGAATTTCGCAAGGTGGATTTTCGTTACCCAGGAGCAGAAGAAAAAATGTTGGATGATATTACTTTTACGGCTAAGGCCGGAGAATCTACGGCGTTTATTGGATCTACTGGTTCGGGCAAATCTACGCTTATTAATTTGATTCCGAGATTTTATGAGGCTACGAGTGGGAAAATATTAATAAACGGTATAGATATAAAAAATTATGAGAAAGCCGACCTAATGCAAAGGATTGGTCTAGTACCGCAGCGAGGCCTGCTATTTGCCGGTACAGTGAAGTCAAATATTATGTTTGGGGCACCGAATGCCACCATGGAGCAAGTAAAAAAGGCCGCCGAGATAGCGCAGGCTACGAATTTTATAGAAAAATTACCTGGCAAATACAATGCTCATATTGCTCAGGGTGGCTCCAATGTATCGGGCGGGCAAAAACAGCGTCTGTCGATAGCGCGCGCTATTTGTAAAAATCCCGATATATTTATATTTGATGATTCTTTTAGCGCACTCGATATGAAAACTGATGCAAAGTTGCGTGAGGCTCTAAGGCCAATTATCAATGACATGGTAGTACTAGTGGTAGCGCAACGAATTAGCACTATAAAAAATGCCGACCAAATAATAGTATTAAATGAAGGCAAAATTGTAGGCAAAGGTACACACCTAGAACTACTAAAAAAATGTAAAGTATATGATGACATAGTGAAATCTCAGCTATCTGATAAAGAATATGAAAAAGAAATGAGGCTAGCCCATGCATAATCATACTCAAGTACATCCTGCAAAAACACACAAGAAAAAGCAGGCCGGCAAGACTATTAAGGCTTTCGCAAAGTTTGTGACTTCTATTAAGAAATATCGTGGGTGGATAATAGTATCGATAATACTGGCCATGGGGTCGGCGGTACTAGGAATATTTATCCCTAAGATTTTGGGTGATATGACCAATATTGCTGTGGATACTTATCCTAATATAGATTTTGGTATTATTGTTGGCAAAGCCTGGCTAGTAGTAGGGCTTTTTGTGGGTTCGGCAGTACTAAACTACGCACAAGCTTACATACTTACGGTGGTGTCCGCGAAATATACTAGAGACTTGCGTGAGCAGATCATAAGTAAAATCTCGCGTTTGCCGATAGCGTATTTTGACAAAAATCAGTATGGCGATACTTTGTCGCGCATGACTAACGACATAGAAGTAATAGCCACTTCCTTGTCACAAGAAGTGACAGATGTGTCGCTGAGCCTTACGATGATTATCGGTATAATGATAATAATGCTCACTATTTCGGTGCCATTGTCACTAATATCTTTTGTAGTGGTGCCTATATCGGTAGTGGTGGTGGGCAGAATTATGGGGCACGCGCAAAAATACTTTGTTTCGCGCCAAGCTACACTAGGCACACTGAATAGTCGTATAGAAGAAGATTACGCTGGCGAGATAGTGATAAAGTCTAATTCGCATGAAGCTGCAAGCATGGCGGAGTTTGATGGCATTAACAAAGACCTAACCAAGATTACTATGCGGGCGCAGTTTTTGTCTTCGCTGTCTTTCCCAGTGACACATATTTTTACCAACTTAGGCTACATAGCAATAGCAGTGCTGGGCGGCATATTTACTATACAAGGACAAATTACTATCGGAGCTTTACAGGCATTTATTCAATATGTATCTAGATTTAATAGACCCATTACCGAGATAGCCTCTACTACTTCCACCATACAAAGCTTGCTGGCTTCTAGCGAAAGGATTTTTGAATTCCTAAACGAGCCAGAAGAAGAGCCAGATGTAGTGCCGGCGCAAACTATTGCAAATGTAAAAGGCGAAGTAGAATTTCATGATGTAAACTTTGGATACCTTAAGGACACGCCCGTGATAAAGAATTTTTCTGTAAAAGTAAAACCCGGTATGCAGGTGGCTATAGTGGGGCCGACGGGCGCAGGGAAAACCACCATTATTAACTTGCTCATGAGATTTTATGACCCTAATTCTGGCTATATTACCATAGATGGTGTGCCTACTAGAGAAATGAAACGCGCGGATGTGAGAAAACTTTTTGGCATGGTACTTCAAGATACCTGGTTATTTAACGGCACCGTGGAGGAAAACTTGCGCTATGGCAACCAAGCCGCCACACTAGAAGATGTGATACGGGCAGCCAAGGCTAGCAATGTACACCATGTAATAGAAGCTTTGCCACATACGTATCATTCGGAGATCAGTGAGGATTCTGATAATATTTCGGCCGGGGAAAAGCAGCTAATTACCATAGCGCGCGCCATGGTGGCCAACCCACCGATGATGATATTAGACGAAGCTACATCCAATGTAGATACACGCACCGAACAGCTGATACAAGATTCTTTTGAAAAACTCACGCATGGCAGAACTGCTTTTGTAATAGCGCATCGGCTTTCCACTATCCGTAATTCCGACCTAATACTGGTGATGCGCGATGGTAATATAGTAGAGCAGGGTACGCACACACAACTACTTAAGGCGGGTGGATTTTATGCTGAACTATATAATTCGCAGTTTGCGGAAAATTAAATATTGAAGGTTTGTTTGATTTTTGTAAAAACTTCTTCTATGGTGCCAGAGGCGTCAATTGTAGGGGCATTATATTCTTTTGCTACTTTTAGGTACGCAGGGTTGATGATTTGCTGGAATTCGTTCCCCTTGGCCTTCCACACTTCTGCCTTGCGGTCCCATTTTTTATCCGTCTGTGTGCCTAGACGTTTCTCTTGCTCCTTACGACTAAGTGTCAATATAGCTATTTTGTCTGGTGCAAAATACCTGGCTGGCATTATGGCTTTGTGCGCTTTTATAATCACCGACTTGCTCACTCCGCCACCGTAGCCTTCATATATTAGCGTAGAAAACCAATTCCTAGCCGTGACCACCACGCCACCGCGTTTTAAGACTGGCTCGGCTAATTTGCGCCATTGTTCGTAGCGATTTATTAAGTGGAGTAAAACCCTGGTTCGATTGTCTATATCTTGTTTTGACCCGTAATTCAGTCTGGCTATTTCGGCCACAAATTCATCTTTGCTGGCCGTACCAGATTCTGCGTAATATACCGCTTCTTTGCCTTGTTTTGTGAAATATTCTGCCAATAATCTAGCTTGGGTATCTTTACCAGTGCCATCTTGGCCCTCTATTACTATATGCATTATTTTTTCTCCTTTTTTGGTTTTACCTCTGTTGAAGCGGAACTTTCGTAGGCGCTTGCTTTAGCATATTTGGCATAACAAGCGGGGCAGATAGTACGATAAGAAACAGCGCCCGTAGCCCCATCATCTATCAGGATATCTGGGCCGGTAGTAACGAGTTGGCCATCTATAAACCTAGCGTTGAGAGTAGCTTTTTTGCCACATTCGCAAATAGTTTTGATTTCTTCTATATCATGGGCTACTTGGAGCAGCCTAGTGGCACCTTCGAAGCCGCTGTCGTTACAGCGAAAATTGAGTCTAAGACCGTAGCACATTACTGGCACACCGTAAGCTATAGTCACCTGCATGAGTTGGTCTACTTGGGCTGGGGTGAGAAATTGCGCTTCGTCTACCAATACGCATTGGACATTGGTGTATTTGTGTGAGATTTTGTCAAATAGGTTTTCACTATGAGTGAAGCAAAAATCCGTCTCACGTTCGGGGCCGATGCGAGTGAGTAGCTTAGTGCCGTTTTTGGTGTCGGTAGCGGGCTTAATAACGCACACTTTGTGGCCACGCTCCTCGTAATTAAACGCCACTTGTAAAAGTTGCATAGTTTTGCCGCAACCCATAGCACCGTACCGAAAATATAACTTTGCCATTTTACCTCTTTTTTATATTATAGCACAGCAATTATAATAATATGGTTCCTTAATATATCTAGCGAAAGTTATCCCATTTACTGCATTTCGGAAGCTGCGCGATGTGGTAATAGAAAATTTGCCACATCGCTTTGCCCCTGAAGCTCGCTTCGCATCGCTTTGCGTCCCAAGGGGCATACGGCGGCAAAATCTACCTTTGGTAGATTTGTGCCTTAATGTTCCTCAATTGCAGCAAATGGAATAACTAAAACTTGCAACTTTGAACATAGTGCACGATGAAGTATAATAAATACATGCATGAGAGTTGGAAGCCGTTTCTAAAGGCAGAGTTTGATAAGCCGTACTTCAAGGAGCTGTCGGAGTTTTTGCATGCCGAGTATGAACAAAAAACTATCTTCCCGCGGAAAGAGCTGGTGTTTTCGGCGTTTGCTACGGATTTGAACGAGGTGAAAGTAGTAATACTAGGCCAAGACCCATATCATACGCCAGGGGCGGCGGAAGGGCTGGCTTTTTCTGTGCCGCCTAGGCAACCAATACCGCCATCACTTATTAATATCTACAAGGAAATAGATGCCGACATAGGACACCACGCTAATAAAACTGGTAGCCTGCGTAACTGGCAAAAGCAGGGCGTGCTGCTACTTAATACGGTACTTACGGTAGAAGCGCATAGGCCGAAGTCACACAGCGGGAAAGGGTGGGAAATATTTACGACCGAAGTAATAAAATATCTTAATAATACTAGGCCACACCTGGTGTTTATACTGTGGGGTAGAGATGCGCGCAATAAGAAACCGTTGATAAATGCTAGCAAACATTTGATACTAGAATCTCCGCATCCATCGCCGCTATCGGCGCATGCTGGATTTTTTGGGAATCATCATTTTTCTAAAACTAATGAATTTTTGAAACAAAATAATTTAGACACCATAAATTGGTAGCTCGGAAATGTTTCACTGAAGCTGAGTAGTATTCTGCGCATCACAGAGGTGTTACGCCATTCACTACATTTCGGAAGCTGCGCGATGTGGTAATAGAAAATTTACCACATCGCTTTGCCCCTGAAGCTCGCTTCGCATCGCTTTGCGTCCCAAGGGGCATACGGCGGCCAAATCTGCCTAAAGGCAAATTTGGCCTTAATGTTCCTCAATTGTAGTGAATGGCATAACGGCTGGTTGCTAGACCCATTTTACTAATCTGGCGTATTCTTCGGAATCTTGGGGGTAGGAGGCGAGGATGTCTTCGATGTAGGTTTTACCGTTGACTATGTTGAGAGTTTCTACATCTGGCATGGAAGCGAGCAGGCGAATCACAGCTTCATCTGTCTCGACGTTAGTCATGGAACGCTTTGGATCGGTAGAGTGGGAGTGGACACGCAAATCTTTATAAACAAAGCGCTTGATGCCGGCCTGCAAACAATATTTGAGGCAGTTTTCGCAGGTGGCGACACGGTTGTAAATGGTGCAGCCGGTGAGGTCTTGGTGAGCGAAAAGAATAGCGTTCATTTCGGAATGGATAGCAAAGTAGTACTTCATAGGGCGTTCGGAAAGGGTCATTTTAGACTCATCGGCACCCTGAAGCATACCGTTGTAGCCTAGAGACACCACGCGTTTGTTTGTGTCTACTATTACGCAACCCATTTTGCTGGATGGGTCTTTAGATTTTGTTGCCACTGTTTCGGCAATTCTCATGAAATATTCATCCCAATCACGCTGTTTGCTAGCCATTTTTCCTCCAATTTGACATTATTATATCATAGTTTTGCACATTAGGGGTTGTAAATTTTACAACTATGTGATTAGATGTACCACAATAAGACATAGGAGTAAATATGGCTAATATGCAACGGGTGGATTCTAATAAAATTCATATAAGTTTGCCGCGCAAAATCAACCCTAGATATCGGGGCGGAAAAGCGCAGGTGGTGAAAGTGCGATATCTAGTAGCAATACTGGCCATTTTGACAGCCACACTGCTACCCAGAAGCGCTATACAGGCCGAGAGCTGCCCGGATGTAAGGATAGTGTTTGCTAGAGGTTCGGGCGGGGAAAGGTGGGTAGACCAAAATTATCTTAATTTTAAGGAAACTATTGAAAGTAAGCTGGCCACAACAAGTCTTAGCTATGATTTTGTAGATCTAGACTACCCGGCGGTAGCGGTGGGGCTAGATAGTATAGATGTAACAATAGGTGCATATGTGGGCGGTGGCGAGGCGTATACATTTGGCAAGAGCGTAAAAACTGGTTCTAGGAACTTAATAGACATGGTGAATGGCGCTAGCTGCCCTAATACACGGTATGTACTAGGTGGATACTCGCAAGGTGCGATGGTAATATCGCGCTCGCTTGCTCAGCTCAACCCTGAGCGTATTATATATGCAGCGACTTTTGGGGACCCAAAGTTGTACCTACCCGAAGGTGAGGGCGCAATACCAGCAGCTTGCCGCGGAAAGAATTTGTCTGACTACCGTATGTATGTGCCAGATTGTCAGGCTTATAAGGGGCTCCTTGGTGCATATGTGCCGTACGAACCGGAAGCCTTCATAGGTAAAGTTGGTACTTGGTGTAATAAGCGTGATATATTTTGTAGTTCGCATCTAAACATGGATGACCACGCTAGGTACGTAGCAGATAATCTATATGAGGATGCATCGCGTGTGATTTTTTACAAAATTACAGATGCGTTTAGGTTAGAAAACCACATATCATCACCGCATGACACCGCCATACTGATAGATTCTACTGGGTCAATGGCTGGCATGATAGAGCAATATAAGGCCGAAGCAAAGCGCCTAGCGCAACAGACTTTGGACTCTGGTGGAAGAGTGGCACTGTATGACTACCGTGACCTGGGCGACCCGTACCAGCCAGTAAAGCATTGTGATTTTAATACCTGCACCATGGAAATATTTGAGGCAGAGCTCAATACAATTCGTGCGCGAAATGGCGGCGACACACCGGAATCTTTAATGTCGGCATCGCTACATGTGATGAAAGATTTGGAATGGAAATATGGTTCTACGAAGTCACTAGTAGTATTGACCGATGCAGACTTTCTGGCACCAGACCGTGATGGAGTAACATTCGATGAGGTGGTGGCGCTAAGCAAGAAAATAGACCCAGTGAATTTTTACATTATTACCAACGATTATTATGCTGATAGTTACATAGAGCTAGCTAGTGCTACAGATGGCAAGGTAGTAACGAATTTTGATGAGCTAAACCTACTTACGGACTACATAATGGAGCGCTATGATAGCTTGCCAAGAGTAGAAGAAGACGAGCCAGTGGTGAAGCCGAGCCTAGAGATACTTTCCACTGAGCAAATTAGCGAGTCGGAGCTAAAAATCAGCTTTACTACTGATGGGGTACGCGTCTTGGTGGTACTAAATGATGCCGTACTAGGCGTAACGAATGAGCACGAAATCACCCTGACTGAGCTAGACAGAAACATAGAAAACACTATTGCACTCATACCACTAGGAGATGATATTCGTGGAGAAGGCGTAGAAACTACACTCTCTGCACTTAGCTATGGCGCCGCTGGTACTGCTACTATAGCCACGCCCAAGGCGCCAAATAGCGGCAGACGCTAGACAGATGTGAGATGGTAGTGGTCGCCGTAGTCGCATTTGTATACGCTGAGCGGGCCGGTATGGTGGTCGTGCTCTGCAATGCGGGCAGCCGCCTGGGCCTCTTCGCGTGTGGCGTAGATGATTTTCTGCGTATCGCCTACCCAGCAACGAGGTGGATCGTAAACCACTGGGCGGATATTCTGAGCTCTAGACATATGAAATATTATACCACAGCAATAATTCAATCTTTAATGGTTTAGTTGTTTTGAGTGAAAACTATTCGTTTATAGTCCAAGGTTCAGTAGCAGTACCATGCCCAGAAGTAGTCATCGTGCCTGGTTTGAGTGAAATAACAGGGCGCACTCCATGCTCGATATTCACAAGATAATAGTATAAATTTCCACTTGAATTTAAAAGGCTCTCAAATGCATAGCCTATATGGCTACGAAAGAATGGCGAAAATAGCCAATAGGTCGACCCGGAATTAAGATATGATTTGCTATTATACTGTATCTCTCCATTGTAGCCGTTTCCGGCTAAACTTACTTCATCAGCAGTGAGAAGAGCTACTGGATATTTAAGCTCATTAGCAGTATAGTTAGTGGTACTGCTAGCCGTATAGCTATATATATCCACGTCGCCACGCGGACAAGTAAGACTTGGCACTTTGTTACCATTAGTGCCTACGCGCATTCGGGAGCCAAATCTTATTTCTAAGTTTTCTTGTGGCACAATGCTAGTAAGTTGGTTGCCAGAGGTATCATATACGGTGCGATCGCTACAATATCCGGCAGAAGGTTCAAGCTTATTTGTATACTTATCTAAAGTACCTTCCTTCATTGTAGACGGATACCAAGTATCCTCTATATATGTTTTTATAGTTGACTTGGTATTGTTTAATGTTGTATTGCTCCCAAATACCGTATCTACGTTAGTATTAGTAGTTATACCCTCCATAGACTCATTATATGTGTAGCCAACATAAATAGCATTCTTGTAAGCACCGTTAAAGGCCGAGGTGCCAGCTTGTGCAGAAGTAGTAGAATTTGCGCAAGTATTATTGATAGCATCCCATACGCCATTATATATCATCTTTACTCCGCCAGAGCCAGTAGTTCGCACGATACGCCAGCAAGTGTTATTGCCTAGACGAACATAGTTGGGATAGGTAGTGGCTTGGCCATCTGAGCCATAAGAGCCTTGCCTATCTGGTTGCTCCAATATACCCCTATAGTAGTAAATGGCGTGATCATTATTTGCGTCGCTTGATTCGCCAAAAACTGCAGCATTATATTCGTATACACCAGAGTTGGAAGTATCCGTAGATGGATCATCCGTGGTGGGGGCAGTAATGACGGCTTGAAGAGCTGCAGCATCCTGTATACCTTTGCTCATGGCGGCTACAATATCATATAAATCAACCGGTATTTGAGGTTGTGGCGCAACGCTTGGATGCACCATAGTGTACTTTACCTTGCCAGTGTAAGTACCAGCTGGCTGAGTGGGTGAGATGTAAACTTGGTAGGTAGTATATACAGAAGAGCCTGAAGTATGAGTGCCTGGGTCTGTGATAGTATTAAGGCTAGCTACTTTGGTGTAATCTTCTGGTATTATATTGTATGTATTATAACCATTTTCTATGGTGGCTGGCGTACTGCCTGGTACTATGCCTAGCTTTACAGCCCAGCTAGAAGTATTACCACTAGTAGCAGTACCGGTAGGAATGTCATAGTCACTATTCACCGTAATTCCGTCTGGAGCAGTGTAGGTAAGACTAGTATTACCATAGGTA